>CAZGMU010000101.1:0-5572 GCA_964526975.1 uncultured Planctomycetaceae bacterium | reverse complement strand
CGGGGCGAAATATCCGACCGAGTATAAGGGCCATACGATTCAGCCAATGGAAGGCGTGAGTTTGATTCCAGCGTTTTCCGGCCAACCGTTGGAGCGAAAAAATCCGATTTACTTCGCACACGAAGGCAATCGGGCGATTCGTGATGGAAAATGGAAGCTGGTGATGAAACTCAACGGCCAGTGGGAGTTATACGACATCGAGGCGGATCGCACCGAGCAGCACGACCTAGTTAATGAAAAGCCGGAACTTGCCAAGAAGCTTGCCGCCGACTGGGAGGCCTGGGCCAAACGGGCCGACGTCGATCCCTGGATTGGACCGACACGCGACAACTCGGGCGGCGTCCCCAAGAAGGCTAAAGAGAAAGGCCAAGGCGAAGCAAAAGGCGGTTAACCTCCGTTACGGAAACGCGACCTTCTCCATCAACTCCACAAACCGCGAGCCCTCCAGGCCGACCTCCTCATAGATAGACCGAGCCATACGAGCATCGATCCGTGCGAAGTGGCTCATTTCCGTCGTGACAAGAACTCCACACATCTCCAATACCGCAGGGCTGACAAGCAACTGCTCGTCTCCCGTTGCAAAATAGCAGGCGGGACGATGGGCAGCACGCGGAAAGAGCACAACCGTGTAGTTGTTCGCGTCGTAGTGGCCTAGCAGGTTGAGCATTGGCTCGTCGTTCGACTCGCTGATTTGCCGTAGAGCATTGATGGCTTGTTCAACGTCGGTCGTGATCTCGCTGGCGTTTTCTCCGTGAAACACCAGCATATTGCGGCTAAAAGTTGAGTGAGGAACAATAGCGCGATCGTAGGGAAGCGTCGAAAGCTGGCCCAGTAGCGGAATTTCCGCCGCAGTTGCCGCCTGCAAATGAAAGTGGTCTGGCGCCGAAGCACCACAGCGCGGGCCGTTATACAACGCGGCCATATCAGGGCCGATTTCCTGGGCCAGCCGAACGAATGTTCTCACGCGACCCTCAATCGCCTGCGGCCGATGCTCACGATCAGCAACCGTGCAATGCAGCGGCAGAACCGGAAATGGATTGGGCAGCAGCACCAGGTTCTCGAACGAAACACCGCGCTCCTCGGTGGGCATGTTCTCTGGGCACAGGAAGCAAGCTCGCGCGGCGATCGATTGAGCATCGGTCTTGGCCAGCGTCGACCGGCGCCGAGCCGGGTTCACCTGCACAATCACAGAGTCGCCGTTCTCCACCAGCGTCTTCCGCTCAAGCTGCTGAAGTGCCGTTTCGCCGTCTCGAAGCATGGGCCATGTGGCGCGCTGCTGGGCAAATAGCTCGTCGATCCGACCTCGTAGCGGCGAACCAAGCTTGTCGTTTTGCAGGATTCTTTCCCAGCTCATCGCGCACACTCACTGTTGCCGGGCCGCCAGTTCGATCGAACGCAACCGGTCTTTGTACGTGTAATAGCGATTGTGCGTTTCGAGCGCTAGCGCGTGATCGGAATTTCCTTCCCAACGACGACACCAATAGAGCGAATCATAAATTCGACCGATTGGATACTCGCGGCACAGACGAATAGCCACGGCGTAGTCCTCGCCCCAACTCACATTCGGAAAACCAATCTTGCGAAGTGTCGGCACATGAAATGCCCGCGGCGCGCCCAGGCCGTGGATGCGGAGCGCGTTGTTGTGCCCGTTCTCCGGCGTCCATTCCTTATGATCAATCAGCCCCGGTGGAATCTGCTGCAAATTGAAATCGACGATCGTGTACGATCCGATCACCGCCGCGCAACCGCCGCGACGAAACTCGGCAATGATCCGTGACAGCACGTCGGGACTCGAGTACAGATCATCGCTATCAAGCTGCACCGCATAGCGGCCGCATTGCGGCGCGTTGATCGCTTCGTTCCAGCAGCCGCCGATCCCGAGGTCGATTCGCACCGGAACGATATGAACCAGTCGGTTGTTTTTCGCGGCCAATTCACGAAGCGTTTCGGTCGTACCGTCAGTCGAATGATTGTCGACGACAATCACATTGAACGGAAAATCGGCTTGCTGCTCGAGCGCGCTCTTCACCGCGTCGCCAATCGTCTTCACGCGATTGCGGACCGGAATCACGACGCTGCATTCAATCGGGAAGGTTGAATCGTCGTCGGCCGGCCGCGCGGTCGGCGACGGCAACCAGGCTTTGATGCGCTTGAGATAGGCCGTCGCAACACGCTCCATTTCAATCTGGTACCCGCGGTTCCGCGGATCAACGTAACTGAAATGAGCCTCCTCGCCAGCAAGCTCGACGGCTGGCGCGGCGAGATAAGTGGGCTCGCTCAGGTGGGCGATCGGACCTCGCTCGCTGAGCCGCAACCGCAGGTCGTACCAGCCGCCGAAGTCGGTCGCCACTTGGTCTTTTTCAATCGCATCGGCGAGTCCGCTCACCGCCGCGCGGCTGACGAGTGCGGCATGCCCAAAATCAAAATCGTCGCGAATGCTGCCGAATTGATAGTCGATGAGCGGATGGAGCGTAAGCGCGCCATCGGCCTTCCGATCGAAATAATCGGAGTACAGGATCACGGCCTTGGAGTCTTCCGCCGCCTGAGCAAGTCGTTGCAACGTGTTGCTGGTTAGCTCGATGCGCGGCGTCAGCAACCACAGCAGGTGTGTCGCTTTCGTCGACTCAAACCAGCGCAGCGCTTCGACCACAGCCGCCGCCGACCGGAGCGCCGTAGCCTGGAGCGCGTGAGCCTTGCCGGACGATCGAACGGCCCCCGCAGGACCCGCTACCGCAGCGGCCAAAACAAGCGGATCGGCGACAACTCGGTCCAAAGTGGCGGCCGATTGCTTGTCACCAGTGATAGCCATTACAGCGGCGATCGATATCATGCACACATGTCCTGTTTAGGTTGAATTCTACATGAGTCAGCGATGTATCATCGGCGTACTCAGGCAACATCGTAACGTGGTCGGCGCTGGCGTTCAATCGAGCGGCTTAATCGCCGACGCTATTGACGAGTTGCTCAATCTCATCATCAGTGAGTTTTTGCCGAGTGGTGCCGAGCATCTTATGGAGGTGTTTCTTGCCATCCACGCCCGCCGGGTAGCCGACGTTGCCTTCTGGGCCCTCGCTGGTAATCAACATCTTTCCAGCGTCGTCGAAAATTACGTGGAATGGAATTCCAAACTGCTTTTTACCGGTTATGCGTTCGGCAACCTCGCGGCCGTTCTTGTCGCGGACGTCGTCGATCTTGACGAAAACATAATCCTTGTCGAGCAGCGTATGCTGATCGTCGAGCCAACGGGTCAGCGAGAAACACGGACCACAGTAGCGCTGGCTGACCCGAGCCCAGACGCGACGATTCGTTCGCTTTGCCTCGGCAAACGCGGCATCCCACTTTTCTTCCGCGTTTTCCCGCGCGGGGGCTTGCTTGTGTATAAAATCGGCAACTTGTTGCGGCGCATCGGGATGACGTGTATCGACGTCCAAGTGCGCCAATACTTTGCCGCTGACATCCAACGCATGCGCCGACACATGGTTCTCCGCGGGCAACTGCCAGTTGTGTTCTTTCAAGAACTCAGCGTCGGCCGGAGCAAGGCCATCTTTGCCGATCGAAACCACGATCTGCATGAACGGATAGGCGTCGTTGTTCACTTCGTAGTTGAGATAGTTTCGATTGACGAACTCCAGGAACTCGTCGCTGTCAGGGGTGAAGATAAGCAAGGGACGATAGTGAGCGAGAGCACTATCGCGGAGAGTTTGTTGATACCGTTCGGCCAGCGGCTTGAGAATCGTATCTTTTCGCTGCCTCATTCGGCTCACGACGCGAGGTCGCGATTCATTGGCGTCGAGTACGATTTCGCCGAGAGAGATGGATTCGTGCGGCGGCTCGACCTCGTTCGTAAAGAGCCGAAGCTTCATTTCAGTAGGAATGGACGGAAGCGTGAAGTTGCCCTGACTGTCGGTTAAGGCTTCGATTCGTTGCACATCAAAAAACGGCGCATAGGATTCGCCCGCTTGCTTCGTTCCTTGCACGCGAACGAGCGCATTCGCCTGGTGGCTAGCGACCGGCAGATCGCCTTCCCCGAGAAGCTGTCCCTGGTAGTCGGACGTGGGGTGAAGCTGTATTTCGACGGGGATCGTCGAATCGCTGACGACAGCGGAGCCAGCAGCGAGTCCATCTTTTGAGCGAGCTAGAATTCCGACCTTCGAAGCAAAGGTTTCCAACGAGAACGAGCCGTTGTCATCACACGTAATGGTTTGCTGATCCTGATAGTTGGAGTCGAGCGAACCGATTTGGATCGTGGCACCTTTGAGTGTTGTCGCAACCCCTGCATCAAGGACGAGGCGACCAGCGATCGTTCGCTTCTCGCCGATCTCGCGATGCAGCGCGATCTTCACCGGCTTGCTATCGCGCACAGTCACGGTTTTGTTCGCACGCCAACGCGGCGTATAGATCGAGGCTTCTAACTCACCGGGTAGCGTATAGCTGGTTGCTTTGCCCGACTCATTGCTTACTACCCACCACTGTGGGCCACTGCTTCCGTGCCGAGTTTCGCCCTTTTCGAGCCAGGAGTAGCGGTGAAAGCGGCGAAAACCGACGGTCATATTCGGGACCGGTGTATTCTTTTCTCCAGAGGTAACGAGGGCTTCGACTGTTTGCCCTGATACAGCGGAAAGCTCCGGAGATGTGATTAGACCTGCCGCGGACTGATACGGTACCAAGTCGATGATTTTGCATACCCAGCGAGTATCGGTGAAATAGGCGCAATACGTTGCATTCGGAAGCACATCGACGGAAAACTTGCCATCGGCGTCTGTGAAGGTGGAGAGTTGATCAGAGTAGTGTTCGCGTTCTCCTTGGAAGGAACCTAACGTTACAAAAAAGCCGCCGGGGCTGGTGTCTTCGGAAACAACCCGGCCATCAATGCGTTTCCTCGGCGTGGCCTTCCGCAGCTTGACGCCTGCGACGCCGCCTTCAATTTGTGGGGCTTCGCCATCCTGGATCCATGCACCTGGTTCAACATCGACATAGAAGTGATGTTTGTCCCAATCCGGAAACCATTGAAACACAGCCTCGCCGGCGGCATCGGTCGTCATGCGGGATTGGTCGATCGTGCCGATATAGTTGTAGTTGGGTGGCGGGGTCGCTATCTGGATCGTGAATGTAACGCCGGAGATCGGCTTGCCTTGTTCGTCCAGGATGCGAATCGTCTGGTCGCGGCACTTGCTCAATTCCACGACGTGTTCGTCCGCTTCCGGGTCTCGTGGCGGCGACCGGTCGAAGCTATAGCCTCCGATTCGATGATCGTCGGTCCAGGCTGTCAGGCGGTCTATTTCCTGCTGTGGAAGCAAATCGAACTGAGCAACGCCTAATGCGTCAGTCATTGATTTCAATTCAATGCCCGCGCTGAGTTCGGCCTTAACGGATGCTCCGATCACGGGCTGCCCGAGGTTGATGACTTTGACACGAACGTGTCGTGATGGCGTTTGCAGTGTTAGCTTGATGCCCTCGATAGCGGCTTGCCGAAGTTTGTACCTGCTAAGTTGTTGGTAGGCAAAGCGATCGCCTTTTGCAGAGGTGGCCCGAAGTGACACCGAGAACCAATCAGATTGGTTGACCGGTATCC
>CAZGMU010000100.1:0-12794 GCA_964526975.1 uncultured Planctomycetaceae bacterium | reverse complement strand
GTGGTAGTCATGGTCCGACCTCCAATTGGGAAAAGAGTTCATCCGTCGTTTGCACCGTTCGTTTCCTAGGCCGCTTCGTACCCAGGCCAGCTCCGCGTGAATTGCGGAGTAGGCCTTTCATCCGTAGCTCTTCCAGGCATCCCGCATACGTCAGCGGATGGCCTGCTTCGTGCGGCTCGAACAACGAGTTGCCGCGCATCGTCGTCGCCACCATTTGGTTTTTGTAGAGATGTCGGCTTGTCGGGCAAAGTTGCCGAGCCAGCAACCAATCCGTTTCAGATGCTATTAGCTTGACTTCGTTCCGTTCGCTTTTGCCTACATCTTGCAGATGCCGAGCCCGTAGCCCGATGAATTGCCCCAGCACTTCCCGGGGGCGAAATGCCCGAAGATCGGAGCCGCTTACGATCGCTGCCATTGGCAACTTCTTTGTCTCAATCAGGAATTCATCCGTTGGAGACGAAAAACCACCGTGGCCCGATTGCGTGGCCTCGATGTTGTGCGTTATCAGACCGTCGTCATATCGACAGAAGAAATGAGAGTTCACGCAGGCCAGTGAAACAGGCCAACCGAACCGCCACCCGAACGTCGCCAGATTGCCGCACGTTCCTTGCCCTGTATCTAGTACGCCGTTTAGGAACAAGTCTGACGGATTCGTGTACAGGATGCTGGTGACTTCACGCTGATCCTCGTTGTACTGGATGCCGATTTGCTATTCGAGATATTGGCACACCATGCCCAGGCGAAAGTATTGAATGTCGTTCCGATAGTCGCCCGGCGACTTGTAAAAGTACGGCTCCCATTCAGGCAGACAGCGATTGGTAAAGTCCTGCACCCAACTGTTTACGAGCTTTTGGTAATGGTGGATGCTTAAATCCGCGAGAGCCGGAATACCCTTCGCTACCACGAGATTCGCGGCCAGAGGATCAACAGCCGCAAGTTGCTCGTCGGTCATAGCGAGCAAATCAGCAAGCTGTGTATCGCTGTAATCTCGGTTCCAATCGACCGAATCAGCGACAATCACTGGCGACGATAGCCCATGCTTTGGAGCCATTGCATCATCCTTGCGATCGAGAAAAGTTCGATGAGCGCGGTCATCGTAATCCTTCCGGCAACCAAAATGCAAGTATTCTCAATCGAATTTCATCGTTTTGGGCCGTTTTACAAATCACCCAGAAAATAGCCGATTATTCAGGGGTAGAAACCCACTCCGTGCGCCGTAGCCGTCCTCTCACTGCTGTTGTTGCATCTGCGTCTCAAATAACAACAGCGGCACTCCATCCGCTTCGTTCAAGTTCTTCGACAAGTGCCCAAAAGCCGCCCGTACTTCGGCCAGCGCCGCATCAATGTGCGCGAGCGGACACAGCGCTTTCCCCGGTAGCGGCATGTGGTCGACGTTCGGAAACAGCTCGATCATATTTCCCTCCGGATCATCCACCACCGGAATCAAAAACCCCGCCGCCCGCGGCTCTATGCGATACGCCACGCCACGTTGCTTCAACTCACGACAAACCGTGGCCGAGTCGGCCGATACCTTCACCGCCGCGTGACCGTAACTCGTCGGCGAAGGCCGCGCTTCGATCTTGCGAAACACGGCCTCCTTCCCATCCCACTCCACATCCCACGGCCAGAACTCCAACAAGCCATCGAACACTGCCTCGGGATGATTGATCTTCACGATCACGATTCCCAGCGCAGACATCACCGGGTGGATAAAGAATTGCCCCTCGAATAGCTCCGCATACCACTTTCCCAACGCCAACGGATCTCGGGCTCGAAACGCGAAATGAAGTAACTCAGACGTTCTCATGGCAAGCTCGTTAGCGAGAAAGCGTGCAGTAATGGATTTTGGCGGCAGAGAAGATAGGGATAGAGTCTCTCCCGGCCGGAACGGCCGGGCTATATAGCCGATCCGTCTCGGATCGACGTATGCAAAAACACCTCACCTTCTCAATCGCACCATCTTAACGAACCAGCCCAAAAACGCTATCGTTGACAGCATCTAAACATTACGACAATTGCAATAATTCACCATTCCGTTGGGGAGTGCTTGTCAGTATCATTCCCCCCGATTTTCTCTTTAGCTAGCTGGGACAAACGACCTTCATGAGCTTCCGCACCGAACGCGATACGATGGGCGAGATGAAAGTGCCGGCCGATGCGCTGTACGGCGCTTCGACCGCGCGCGCCATCAACAACTTTCCCGTTGCCCACGAACCCGTACCTGCCGCTGTCATCCATGCGTTTGGATATTTGAAAGCCGCCTGTGCGCGAGCCAACCACGAACTCGGCAAGCTCGATGAAAAACTCGCCAAGTCGATCATCTCCGCCGCCGAGGAAGTCGCCGCCGGAAAACATGATTCCCATTTTCCGGTCGACATCTACCAGACCGGCTCCGGCACCTCGACCAATACGAATGCCAACGAAGTCATCGCCAACCTCGCCAACCACCGCTTGGGCTTCGGCCTCGGCGCGAAGGGCAAGGAAGGGGCCGTCCACCCGAACGATCACGTCAACATGGGGCAGTCATCCAATGACACCTTCCCCACGGCCATGCATATCGCCGCCAGCGTGGCCATTTCGCGCGAGTTGATCCCCGCACTAAAACGGCTGCACCAAGACCTAGACGCCAAAGCCAAGGAGTGGGACAAAATCGTCAAAATCGGCCGCACGCACCTTATGGACGCCACGCCGATTCGCGTCGGTCAGGTCTTCTCCGGTTATGCCGCGCAAGCATACTACGCGGTCGTGCGCGCCCAGCGCGCGCTTAAGCGGCTCGAAGAAAACATGCCGATTGGCGGCACGGCTGTCGGCACCGGCATCAACACGCACCCCAAGTTCGCCGCCAAAGTGTGCGAGGCACTGTCGAAAGACCTCGGCTGCACTTACGTCGAGGCCGTGAATCATCCGGAAGCCCAAGCCGCGAAAGATTCCTTTGTCGAAGCTCACGGTGAGTTGAAAACGATCGCCGTTTCGCTGACCAAAATCGCCAACGATATCCGCCTGCTCGGCTCTGGCCCGCGTTGCAGCATCTTCGAGTTGTCACTCCCGGCCACGCAGCCCGGCTCCTCGATCATGCCCGGCAAGGTAAATCCTGTGATCGCCGAATCGGCCATGCAAGTCGCTTGCCGCGTACTGGGCAACGACACCGCCGTCACCACCTCCGCCCTCGGCGGCGTCGGCTCGCTCTTCGAGTTGAACGTGGCGATGCCCGTCATGATCGATGCCTTCTTGGAATCAGTAAAACTGTTGGCCAATGTCACCAACGTCTTTGTCGACAAGCTGCTCGTCGGCCTGGAAGTCAACGAGGAGCGCTGTCGCCAATTGATCGATGAGTCATTGATGATGGTTACGTCGCTGGCGCCGAAGATCGGCTACGAACAGGCGGCCGCCTTCGCTAAAGAGGCGTTCGAAAGCGGCAAGACGATTCGCGCGCTCTGCCGCGAGCGAAAAGTTCTGCCCGACAAAGAACTCGACGAAGCCCTCGATCCCTGGAAAATGACCGAACCACGAGAATAAACAATATTCAAGCGTTGGCATTCGTGCCCAACGGCTTTTCACAAATTCGGAGCTCGCAACGATGGCAAGGAAGCTATCACACATTGCACGGCCGATTTCGAACCTCGTCGTCGCCGGAGTCGTTTCGTTCACCGTAAGCACCTCTTGCGCTCAGTCCGAGCCTCCGACCGCCGACCTGCCCGGCGTCATCGACAACCCATTCGCCCTGCCGGGTGAGCCCCAACAAGTGGCGCAAGCGACCGCGCCCCTAAAACCAGAGGCACAGCCTCAGCCGACTACGACGCCTTCATCACCGGCTCCGGCGCAAGCGGTTTCCGAGTCCAAGCCCAAACCGAGCGCACTTCGGCGACAGATCGCTTACCAGAACCCCTTCGGCAAAGTGTCCAAAGCGCCGCCGGTCGACACCAACTTGCGCCCCGGTCCCATCAGCCGCTGGCGTTCACCAATCATTCCAGGCAGCGAAAAATCCGCCGTGAAAGCGGCGATGCTCTCGCCATCCGCAACTCCTTCCGGCGAGCCGAAGTGGGACGTTCTTCCGCTTGGCGACGTGCTTCGCAACCAGTCTGCGGCTCGCGGCAAAGAGACCGATCCCACCTTCTATTCACGCCTGGCAGATTCCTCGAGCCTCATCCGCTTCACGCCTAAACCACTCAATCAGCCAAGTTGGATAACGGGACACGAAGCGCAAGAAGCTGCGCTGCCGCAACCACAACCAGCACCTATCCACGTCGATGCGGCCGTCTTCGACGTGCCGCTCGCTGCCTCCGGATACGCAAGCCAGACGACCGCGCTGCAACGCCTGCCGGCAACCGTTCCGTTGCCCCCAGCGCCAAGCCAATTCAACAAGCAGGGCTCTGTTGATGCGACTCTAGCCAAAGCCGAGGTATCCCCATCAATCGTCTCAAACTGCGTCGAGTCGCCCGCCGGCTGGCTGGAGCAAGCTCAGAACGCAGCCAAGAGCGCCGAGTCGATCGAAGAGCTGGCCGCTGTCATCGAGTTTTGCGAACGTGGCCTGCGCGAGGGTCCAGACGAAAAACAATCCAACTCCTTTCGTCGGCTGAGCGCCTGGGCTCACAATCGCCGTGGCGAAATGCTCGCCGAAGGCGGCCGCGATGAAGATGCTCTTATTGATTTTCAAACTGCCATCTCTCTCGACCCCAACTGCTCGCTGGCCATCCACAACCGCGCGGTGACCTTGGCCCAACAAAACCAGTTCACTGCGGCGCTCCGCGATTTCAATCGTGTCATCGAGCTGAACCCCGGGCTGGCGGTTGCCTATCGTAATCGTGCCGAACTGCTCGCCGCCCTCGGCCGCATCGAAGACGCGATCGAAGACTACAATTTGGCCATCGACAATCTGCCGAATGACGCCCAGTTGCATCGTGATCGTGCCTACGCTTACCAGCAGTTAGCTGAATTCTCCAAAGCGCTCGTCGACCTCAACCGCGCCGTCGAGCTCTCGCCGGGTGACGCCGATGCTCTAACGCAACGTGGCAATCTCTCTGCGGAGCAGGGGAACTACGAGCAAGCGATCGCCGATTTTCAGCAGGCGATTGCCAAGAACCCGAATTGGGCTGAAGCCCACCGCAGCCTCGCTTGGCTTGAAGCCACCTGCCCCAACCCACGGTTCCAAAACTCGGACGACGCGCTGGCCGCCGCCGAGCAGGCTCTGAAACTAGGTCCGGAAAACGACTACTTGATTCTCGATACACTCGCCGCCGCACACGCCAGCGCAGGCCACTTCGACCAAGCGCTCAACTTTCAGCAAAGGGCCCTGAGTAGCGCCCCGACCGATGCCGTGCCGTCGCTCAAACAACGGTTGGCCCTCTATCAAAACGGCCAGGCGTTTCGCAACATCGCCGCATCTGCGGTTGACACCACGTCGATCCGCGAAGCCAACGCCGAAGCTGGCACGCAAAACGAGTCCGCGCGCTAAGGCACATTTTCTGGCGTGACGGCTGGCGGGAATCAAGCGTCGGCGAGCCCGCAGCCGCACCGCTGGGGCTCGGCTGCGCATCGACACCAGCCACTCATTTTCGATGCCACGGCTTCCTTTATCTCTCTCCCCTTTCTTGAGCCAATCGGCCCCCACAATGACAAAGTAGGTCAACTGGGATGTTTTTATCGATTTTGCTGACTTTTTTGACAATTCCGATTAGGTTGAGCCTGCTCGCTAGTCGATAGACTCCCGGACGAGCGAAAGCTTGGTACAGGCCGAGTATTGGCGAGCGGCGTTTGCCGCTTCGCGAATAGCCTGAGCGAATTCCCCTCAATCTAAGTTGGACGGGTTTAGCCATGCGTGTTGCACGCTACTTCCCTTTGGTCATCGTGACTGGTCTTGTTTGCCAAACTGCGACCCCATCGATCGCTTACGCTGTCGACGGCGCCGCCATGGACATGCCAGCCGAGCTACCGCTGGACATTCGTTACGTCGACGAAGCGGTTCGACAGGCAAACTACTACGACTCACGGCCGCAGGCCAACTCGACGGCAATTTCGCAGCCCGGCTCCGGGTCGTCGAAGCGCCCTTCGATAGTCAGCGATGTCTTGCCGAAGTCGTGGTTTGGCCGGTCGTCGCAAGCGCCCGCTCAAGCCACTCGGTCGAGTAACTCAATGCCACAGGCGGCATACAGTCAGCCTGTTACAAACATGCGTCCACGCGGCCCCAGTCAACCGAGCAATCAACCAATGGCTGCCAGCCGGCCGACGCAACAGCCAGTCGTCAACGGCCGCGCGATGCAACCGATCGCACTGAACAATCAGAACTATCACAAGGCTTCGAGTCAGCCGCCGATTCCGATTCAGCACGACGCGACCGCGCGACCGATGCCGGGTGGATTTGGTCAGGCTGCCAAGCCGGCGCCCAATTCCACGCCGGTTTCCCCGTGGAAGGCTCCGTCTGCCTCGGCGACTCCGCAGGCAACGAATGCCGCCGCAGCCAAGCCGGTGGGGCCATCGACGCCCGGCGACCAGCTTGTTACGAAAGCCCATACGCTGAGCACCTCGGCCCAAACCGAACAAGATTTCTCCCAAGTCATTGAAACTTGCCGCCGGGCACAAGCCAGCCAGATCAGTCCGGAGTCGGCCCAGTACGCCAACAACCTGACTGCCTGGGCGCTCAACCGCCGTGGCCAGCTCAAAGCCGAGGATGGTCGCGACAAAGACGCCATTCTCGACTTCGACGATGCGATTCGGGCTGATTCCACTTGCTGGCGAGCGGTCCACAACCGCGGCGTGCTCCTGGCGCAAGCCGGGCAGTTCGAAAAAGCGTTTGACGACTTCTCGCGCACCGTTCAGATCAATCCGCAGTTTGCCAAGGCTTACTCGAACCGGGCCGCGTTGTTCATGGTGGCCAACAACTTGGAAGCCGCCCAACAGGATTACAAAAAGGCGATCGAGCTCGATGCCAATTTGGCTGTCGCCCATCGTGGCTACGGACGCGTGTGCCAGTTGACGGATCGTTTGGACGATGCCGTGCTGCACTACGACGCGGCTGTTCAACTGGCACCGAACGACAGCTATGCCGCGGCGTGCCGGGCCGATCTACTCACAGACATCGGTCGCTACGCCGATGCCATGTCCGAGTACGAACGAGCACTGGAGATCGACCCCAACTCAAATCAGGCCAACACGGGCTCCGCGTGGCTGCTGGCCACCTGCCCGGATAGCGCGTTGCGTAATTCTGAGCTCGCGCTCGAGCGGGCCAAGCGGGCAATCGAGTTCGGCGGACACGACGATCCCGTCAGCTACGACTCACTCGCCGCCGCTCAGGCTAGCGGGGGCGACTTCGCCTCGGCAATGGCTTCGATTCAGCGAGCAATCGAACTGGCCCCGGCCGACGAACGCGATGCCTACAAGGATCGGCAAGTCGTCTATCAACAGGCCAAGCCGTATCGCATCGCACCGGTCGAGCGGATGGCCCAACAAGTCAACTATGAAACGAAATAGCGGTCAGGGGACTTGGACGCCGACGGCCAGTAGAACCGGCGTCCAAGAGCTATCTTTGGGGGGAGCGCGAGAGCCTGGTTGCGAAAGCGACCAGGCTCTTGTCGCGCGCCGGCTTGGCCATGGCCGGTCTCCCGACCGACCCGAAACGAGTCGGCTAGATAGCCCGGCCGTTTCGGCCGGCGCGCCGCGGTCTGCAAAATCATCGGCGGCTACCTCTTCTGAGACTGGATGAACGTTTCGTGGTATAATTTCCGGTAGAGGAAATCATGAGTCAGATTCAACAATCCACGCATATCGAGCTGTGCTCCGGCGTTCGTGGAGAACGTGCGTTCATTGCCGGTCATCGTGTGCGCGTGCAAGATGTTGTTCTGTGGAACGAAGAAGGGCTTTCGCCCGACGAAATCGTTTCTCGGGTTCCGAGCATCTCGCTGGCCGACATTCACGCAGCGCTGGCCTACTACTACGACCATCGCGAGGAGGTTGACCGGCAGATCCGCGAGGACGACGACTACGCGGACGCCGCGGAAGAAGCCCAACTTCCTCCGGCCAAACGCCAAGCGTAGTTCAATCCAAGCATGGATGTGCGCTTTCTCATCGACGAGCATATCGACCATGCGATCGCAATGGCACTGAAGCTTCGCGGCTTGGATGTTCTTATCGTGGCGGACGCCAACCTACTCGGCGCGGACGATTCAACGGAGATACTTCCATTTGCCCTGCGTGAAAACCGCGTGTTGGTGACCCGAGATGCGGACTTTCTCGCGCTGGATGCCAGTGGCACGCCTCATGCCGGTATCGTGCATTGGCACGGCAGGAAGCGAAACGTCAAAGAAGCGATCAGCTATCTGCTGCAACTTGCCCGCCACGAGACCGCCGAAAGTATGGCGGGCAAGATTCGCTTCGTGCAAGCGAGCTATCCGTAGGCGGCAGCTTCACACCGTAGGCGCACACTTCCGACCCGAAACGGGTCGGCTAGATAGCCCGGCCGTCTCGGCCGGGTGTTGCCGGTTGGGAAGCGGGGTTTAGACCAGTCGATGCATGGGGCTACACCGCACTCGTCGCCCGCCGAAGAGTGCGAAGCCAAGGAATAGGAGTGTGCCGGTTGCTGGTTCGGGAATCTCGCTAAATTCGACGATGTAAACTCCCACCTGTCCGGCACCGTTAAGAGGATCGTCGCCCCATTTCCCATTAGGCACGCTTGCGCTATTGCCAAATTGGAAAACAGCCCAGTTTTCAACGCCGCCTGCGTTATCTGGCTCGGCTGCGGCCCAATTCACATAATTGAATGGCGGTGTTGCTATTGTGCCTTGAGAAAACTGGATACCTGCTTCCGGCCCATCCGCCCATCGCCACATTCCCTCGACCGCTACGTCATTTCCTCCGATCCACCCGTAAGAATCCGTCAAGGGATCGAACGTTGAAAGTATGAACGAGTTTTCCGCTGCTGAAGTAATCGTAGCTAAATAGCCAGACATTCCCAGATAGGAACTTGCGCTCGCATTCGCCCTGGCAGTATTCCAATCAACACCTTCAAAAATAATGTCGTAATAGTGCCCGTTTCCGCCACTCCCTATCGCCCATTGCATTGGCACAGCACATGCATTTTTAGGAGCAACCAGTATCAACACTACCACGACAAATAACATTGCCCAAAAGATAGAACGTAATACGCCGCGATTCTTCATAGGATTACCCTCAAGGTGGAAAAGAAAATAAAATGTGAAGTCGTCTACCGCACATGCGGTGCACAAGCGGCCAATCAGTGAAGTTCCCCCCAAGCCAGTCGATATTGGTTGGTCGGTCCACGATAACCGCTGGTAACTCTGTCGCAAGCCGTCCGTGCGGATGCCGTCCGTGCGGATGTCATCCTTCAGGTAGGCAGCAACTCGCGCTGAACAGTTGGTAGGAAACGCTCCACACATGCATGGCGAGCTGCAATCGACCGCGAGTGCCGGTTCGCTTGGCGATCCGTTGCAGATAATCCTTGACGGTTCCCTCACCGAGGTCCATCATCTCAGCAATTTGTTTGTTGCTATGGCCACATAAAACCAATTTGACGACACCAGCTTGTTGATCCGAAAGTCGGAATAGGTCATCAAGAGATGCGTATGTGTCGACTCGATCGACGCGGCGGCGATTTGCCAATTAGATTCAGACCGGCAGCGGGCGATCGTATGAACGACGGTCGATTGCATTTGGGCATCGAGGCGAACGGCGGGGCGCTTCTGGCGCTCTTCGGCCATTCGATGACGAACGGGATCGCCTGGGTGGAGTTTGTGGGACTCGATGAAACCGAGCCCTTCGTCCCAGGCTTCAGACCAGTGGCCACGCTCATCGCCGGGAAGCCAAAGCCCGTACCCCGACATCACGATGTGGTAGCCAAGGGTACGGTGCATAGAAAGCCGCGACCGCTGGTCGCGGGATGGGGGTGACGCTGGGGATAGGTAGCACGATTATATGTAGCGCGGCGCACATTCCGCGACCAGCGGTCGCGGCTTTCTAGGTGCGTCAGCGGCGCGTGCCGAGTTGGCCGTGGAGAAGTGCGATTTCGCGTTGCACGTCCTCTTGTTTTGCTCCCACTTCGCCTAGCAACAAGACGGCCAGCCCCAGGGCGGCTTCCGCCTCTTCGGTGCAAATTTGGGTAACGCCGATCTCCTCGAGCCAGGCCCGTTCTTTCAGATAGCGGGCTCGTACGAACACGCGCAAATCGGGGTTTAATTCTTTGGCGGTGATGATCACCAAGGTTCGAACCAGGAAATCGGGAGTCGTGGCGAGCAGGTATTTCGCATCGACGATACCGGCCGCTTCGAGGATGTCGCGGCGGGTGGCATCTCCGTAGATTGCCAGTTTGCCGTCCGAGGCCAGATCGCGCACCGTATCCAGATTCAGGTCAACGACGATCGGCTCGATGCCAAATTTTTGCAAGATAGCGGCCGCCGTTTGGCCCACTGGCCCATAGCCGACAATCACCGCCTTGTGTGCGGGAGCTCCCGCAGCGCCGTCTTGCGGCGCCATCAGCTTTTCGTGCGTGTGTTGATTGATCTCGGCGCCGCCGACTTCCGACCGCTGGCTCAGGAGTCGCCACAGCCACGGATGAGTACGCAACCATTTCTCCAAGGGGTCAATTGCCCGAAAGAGGAGCGGGTTCAATGTAATGGAGATGATTGCACAAGCGACCAAGAGGCTTCGTGCTTCGTCTGACAACAGCTTGTGCCGAATCGCCTCGTCGGCCAACAAGAAGGAGAATTCACCGACTTGCGACAAGGCGATTGCCACGGTGATCGCGCTGCGGAAGGAATATCTCAAGCCCCAGACAATAACTAGCGCCGTCAGCGGCTTGGCGATCAAGACAACCGCCAACAAAAGCGATAGGAAGAGTGGCTCGCGCAGCATGGCGTACGGATCGAACAGCATGCCGACGGCCACGAAGAAGAGCACGGCAAAGGCGTCGCGCATGGGGAGGGCGTCGGCGGCCGCCTGGTGGCTTACCTCGGTCTGGCCGACGACCATACCGGCGAGGAACGCGCCCAAGGCCATCGAGACGCCGAAGAAGACGGCCGATCCGGTCGCGATCGCGAGGGCTAACGCCAAGATGCTCAGCGTAAACAGCTCGCGGGAGCGCGTGCGAGCGACTTGCGCGAGCAACCAGGGAATCACTCGCTGCCCGCCTCCAAGCACCAGGGCTGCCAGGGCAACGATCTTGAAGGCCGCCATTGCTATCGACCTAATGATGCTCTGGTCACTTTCGCCTCCGTGAGTCACGATATCGGCAATGGCCGGCAAGGCCACGAGGACGAGCACGGTGAAGATATCTTCCACAATCAGCCAGCCGACGGCGATGTGGCCCTGCGAGGTGTGCAAGACATCGTTGTCCATCAACACGCGGATCAAAACGACCGTGCTAGCCACGGAGATTGCAATTCCGATGATCACCCCTTCGCTCACGCTCCAACCGACGGCATAGGTGGCGAGGGTTCCGATCAGCGTGGCCACGGTGATCTGGCCGATGGCTCCCGGAAGAGCGGCTTTGCGAACGGCCCAGAGATCACGGAGGTTGAAATGCAAGCCGACGCCGAACATCAGGAGGACGACGCCGATTTCCGCGAGTTGGGCCGCCATGTGGGAGTCGGCCACGACACCGGGCGTATTGGGGCCGACGATGATTCCCGCTAATAAATAACCGACAATGGGCGATAGCTTGAGCCGTTCCGTCACCAAACCCAACAGCAAGGCCGCGGCGAGACCTACCGACAAAAAAATCAGGAGCGCGTATTCTTCAGGCATGACTTGTCCAGGGAATTATTCGCCAAGTGTTTTATAAGAGCATCCAACAAAATGAGCGAAACCGCCAAGCACACCAAGCAATACGCTACTGATTTCTGTCTTCCTTGGCATACTTGGCGACTTGGCAGTTCAATTGATTAAAAGCATTAAGTAATGCCAAGTATAGGAATTCCGGGCAGAAACGCGAATACAACAAATGAAGGCCCGTTGCGGCCCGAGTTGCCAACTCAATCATGAATGAACAGGAGCGCTCAGGGAAATCCGCCCCACTAAAATTACTGAAGAGCTTTACTTCCCGAGAAGTTTGATTCCCAGTTTTCTAGCTACTTTGCGGAGTGGTTCGTCGAGTGTGCCTAACGGGAGTTTGCGGCGAATGGCTAAATCCAGGTAGATCGCATCGTAACTCGTCAAGCTATGAGCGCGGCAAAGTGGAAGGAGGTCGCTAAATGCTCGTTGAGGCGCCTCCATGTCGATTTCAACATCGAGGGCCTCGATCAACGCGATGAAATCGGCTATCTGGTCGGCGTGAATGCGCCCCTTCTGCTCGGCCAGTGCGAGGACATTCGTGATCTCGATATACCACCACGCAGGCACGAGGATCGATTGATCGCTGATCCCTTCGAGCAGCTTCCGTGTCGCGGGTGTGGCTTCATCCTGGAAACACCAAGCCATGGCGAGCGAGGCGTCGGCAACAAAACTGGGCATTAGCGTCGACCTTCGTTGATAAGGTCGCGGATTTTCAATCCGCCAAGCGAAGGCTTGTCAGGGCGGTTGAGCCAACGCTGGATGATCGTGCGTCGTTCGGCCGTCGTCGTTTTGGCTTCGATGGGCACGAGCCGGGCGACGGGCAAACCGTGTTTCGTGATGGTGAACTCTTCCCCGGCCTCGACTTTTGCGAGCAACTCGGAAAAGTGCGACTTGGCTTCATAAGCGCCGACGATAATAGTGGACATGGCAAGCCTCGGACTGGTCTACGACTAGTCTAAACGACGTGCGCTCGTAAGTCAAATTATTTTAGCGGCTTCAATGAATTTCCGGATGGCCAT
>CAZGMU010000099.1:0-12847 GCA_964526975.1 uncultured Planctomycetaceae bacterium | reverse complement strand
CATCACATAGTCGGCCGGCAGCTCCTTCGGGTACTCCGGCGTCGGCAGCCGCATGTCGAGCTTCGATCTTTCCGGGACGATGATTGTCTCGCCTACCTCCAGGAAGAACTTTGGCCGCTTCTTGATTTGTGGATTCGCGTTGAGCAGGTACCGCCACAGATTCATATCGCCGTAGGCGCGGATGGCGACGCGGCTCAAGCTGTTGCCATCATTGACGACATACTCGCCCGGCGGAATCGGCGGCGCGGCCACCGGCTTCTTCGAGCAGGCATTCAGCGCCAGTGCAATGCCCATCACCACGACGAGCGCCAACCAACGGTTCATTTTCATGGCCAATCTCCCCCTCTTCCTTTTACTCCCTCTCCCTTGGGGAGAGGGCCTGGGTGAGGGCCCCCTTATTCGCCTCTCCTTCCTCCCCTCGCCCTCCTAGGGAGAGGGCCAGGGTGAGGGCGCCTTACTTACTACTCTACTCTCTACTTGCTCTTCTCCCCGCTCCCTGCTCGCGGATTCGTCCACGTACCATCGATTAGAATCTCCGTTACACCTTCGATCGAATTGTCGTGAATCAGTCTCGCCGCGTACGGCTCCAAACGGACGCAACCCTGAGATGCAGGATACGCGGGAATAGACGGGTGCGCATGGAAACCTATCGAGCGTCGACGATCAATGAAGGTTACATAACGATATTCTTTGTCAGTCTTCAAATAGTCTAAAAACCCTTCAACTTTTCTAAGCCCCTTTGGTGTGCACATTGAATCGGGACAATTGCTTTCCACTGGATCATTGCAGTCATTTGTTCCCCATCCAGCTCCCGGTGAGCTATGAAATGGTCCGACCGCTTGATTTGCAGCTTTGGAGCCTGCCCAAATCAACAGCACAAAGTGATCGGGACTGGTTAGATTCAGGTGAATTTTGCGGATGTATGTAGAAGGGAAATCAATGTTGCGCTGTGGCGGAAACTCTCCCGGTTGTAAAGAAGTTGCCTTGGAAAAAAAGAGCCACCCTAAATGTACAACGAACACAGCAATCGCGATTAGTAAGATGCGTTGATAATCTCTCTGAATAGCATCACCTTGAATATTCTCTCGAGCGATTTGGACAAGCGACTTCATAGCAAGCTTCCACTTGTCAATGATAAGCTCTATCAAGTAAATGGCAGGCGTCTTTGCGCTCGCGCGCGCCATTCAGCATCGCGCTTCTTTCGCGCTTCATAATCGACATTTACATCCACGCATTGGTCATTAGCAGTGACCGATTGTGATTTACGTTTCATTGTCTTCTGTCGATGCAATGATCTGAATGAAGGAAACGACCGAATTGTAACTAGTATGACAACGATGGCAGTATTCAGCCCAATCCAGGTATTACGTGACCACTTATGCACATCGATAGCAGCGTAAATCCAAACTCTTATGCCTGGAGCTAGCTGAACCACTAACGAGATAACTGCCACCAATAGCAAAACTCGTAGCGCTCTCATACTCGCACTGGGAGTATTCGTGAAGGTGTAAATCACGAACTTGCTTCCTTTCATGGATGACGTAAACCACTACGTGAAGCGACGTTTCCCTCGTATAATCAACGCGACTAATAAGCAAATAATCAATAGATTTACCCCAAAAAACCACACTCGCGCGCCAGATTGCAAAAGCTCTTCGGACTTCTTGGGATCCTCAACCGGATCAGCGGGTGATTCCGATATGCCCTTACCGTCCCAATAACCTGCCAGCCGTTGGATGCGGTAGTCAACGATCATGGTATTGAGAGGCAAATTCATCGAGGAGAGGGTGAACCGATCGGGAGCGATGTTTGTATCAACTTCCACACTATTAACTGTGATACGACGTTCGAGCAGACCATTGTTGTCTTTTCGAACAATTTCAACTCGACTAGGAAAGGGGGTTGCCGTGTCATTTTCGGCAAATTCGGATTTGATTATTGTTTCGTAATTCCCCCATTGAATACTACGCTGGTGAATTCGGAATCCCGGTTCTTCAATCCAATAGTCAGAAGTGGCGCCATTACTTTTGGCCCTTACTCTCCATGCATCGACGCCGTTGATTTTTTCTTTACCTAAAACTTCCAAGCTCTTCACGTTCTGATACCAAATACATTCTTTTAAGGTAGTGTCTGCGGTGAGAAGGTCGGACAATCCCAAAATACGCGGATCAAATGCTAAATCTCCGGCGGTATTCACCACATACTTCATATCACTAAGCCGCACATCAGCATACTTGTCTCGAGCGAATGAATGCACCTCTTCATCGTTCAACACCAACACAACGCCACCGCTATAGCCTGCGCTAGAAAATGTCTCGAAACGACGTTTAAGGCCATCCACTTCAACCAGGCAGTTGAACTTGGCTGCGGGTTTCGGCGATGTCTGTTCAAAGTCAAATCGAGCTACAATCGATTTGTGACTCGATCGAGCTGCCTCGGCGCCGCGCAGCAGCGCTTGCGGAGATGGCGTTGTGGCGAACGCACACTCGGCGTTCACCACAACTCCAATTAATATGGCATACAAAATCTTAAAAGCTGTCCGGTATTGGTCCATCAGAGCGATTTAAAGCTTGAGTTATCCGACCAGCAGTAACCGTATGCATCCCACGCGCTATCACTTCTTAGGAGGACAATCTTTATCCCCCACAACTATCTTCGTCGCTGGCGCGGGGACCCCGAAATCTGCCGGAGCGACACACTTGCCTTCTTGGCTAGACGCGTCCCAATAACAGCTCTTGGACTTTATGCAACTAGCCTGCACCTCCGATGTCGTGCCCGATTTACTTGGATAAGTACCATCTGGAAAGTTCTCGATTTCGTATATCTTTCCTGTGCAATCTTCCTGCGCTACGCCTCCGCATATTGTACGCGCGTCTTTGGGCAGCGGCTCGCAGAACTTTTCATTTGGGTTTGGCACCCGACACCCATCACCAAATGCCCAGTCAATGATCTGGCATTCCAACGCTATAAAAGCCACAATAAGTCCAAGCACCATTTCTCTTAAACGTACGATCTTACGACTTGCCATCTTCGATCTCCTTTGTAGACAAAAAACGATAAACTGGAACAGTTGCACGACGAACACCATTCTTTTCCTGGTGGGAAAAAATCTCCAGTTCAAGCGTTAGCTTCGTATCCAGCGGTGCGCTTTGACACGGCTTTATTTCAAGCCACACTGTATGCTTTTGTGAAATCCGACTGTTGTCGCACTCAACCCTTAATGCACTTGACTCGCACTGTGCATTTCTGATTTGGGCTGGTTTGCTCGTCGTTACGATGATTTTCCTACGCACCTCGCCACGCTCATTGGACCCGATTTCAACTGATTCGGGTTCAATCGCGATTGGCGAATTGAATTTTGCGATTATCGGTATTAGAGCTCGAGGCAACCTTTCGCTATTGGTATCAAGTGTGAGCGAGCCCACGAATGATCTATTTTGAACAAACTTAGAGGCATCTAATTCGACCGCAATCTCGAATTCCTTCCCATGGTTTGCCGTGGATATTATTTTTGCTCGTAGCTCTTCGCATGAGGTGTGAATTCCTTGAATATCTGCATCAATCGCTTCCGAGGTCACTCGGATAGTGCCATTTGCACGATCCTTGACTAAGCCATCAATTTCTCCGAGATTTAATTCGCGCGGCGTGATACGATAATCAGGAATTACGTCCGCACTTACGAGCAACGACAATTGATCTGTCTCTGATTGCTTGAGCACTTCCTTCTTGTCTGCAACGGACTGATACCGCACATCAATACGCGCTGTGGCGGTACTCTGAACCCCTCCCACCTTGAAGCGAACCGGAATCGCAACCGTCGCACCGGGTGCTATCGCTTCAGCGACTGAATGCTTGTCCTTCAACGAGACAACGCATCCACAACTCGAAATAATGTCGGTGACTTTTAGGGGGGCCGGCCCGCTATTCACAAGCACGAATTCATGCGTGAGAACATCATCTTGCCGGCACTTGCCGAAATCATGCAGTTGCGCGCCACGAACGAACAGCGAGGTGTGTGAGTCTTTCGATTCGCGACTAACACCCGAAGCAACAAGCACAACTCCCCAGAAGCCGAGATACAAAACAGCAGCGACTACGGAATAGAAAAGTCCAGCCCTATTTTTACAGGCCTGTAGATAGAGGAAGCGATAAAGCCTACTAGTCATGGCACCCACCCCATGAAGAAGAACGGCAGGCCAACATGGGTGCCTTTATATCGGAGGCTCTTCAACCCGTCAATAGGGGGGCGCGAAGAATTTCCAAAAACAAACTTATTCCTTACGTTTTCTTGCTAAGCGGCTCTACCAGCCCGTAGCGTAGGCCTCTACACCCACGTATTGTGCGCCGCTTGGTGATCGCCGCGTCACGGCCTCCGCCAGGTATAAACCACCATCCGTGGGTAACGAGCGCTCACGCTACTCGCTGGTGGCACGCTACGCCGTTAACCCTTTTCCAATACGAAGGGATGACTCAAAAATAACTTCAGCAGATAGGATTCACCACGGAGACACGGAGGACACAGAGAATTCGAGTGGGGAATGGGGAATGGGGAGTGAAAACTCCTCATTCCCCACTCCCCATTCCCAATTTGCGTCCTCCGTGCCCTCCGTGTCTCCGTGGTTATTCTGAAAATCGGGAAGTTATTCTTGAGTCGTCCCTTCGCGCCTCTGCGTGAGTCTCTTTCGGAAAGGGCGAACGGCGTAGGGTGGCACGCCCTGAGTCTTCGAAGGGCGTGGAACTGTGCTGTTTGGCGAACCACGCCCTTCCCAAAGCGTCAGGGCGCGCCACCCCGTTAGCTCCACTGGGTCCGAGCAATTGCGCAAAATTCCTACTCAGAGTTTCGCGCACTTCCCCCGCTAAAAACCACTCGGGGGGCAGGAAACGAGTGTTCGTAAGTGCCAGGCTGCCCGTTCGGCGCCGGTAGAAGAAAATGGCCCGACCGCCGACGCTCCCTCGTCGGCGAACGAGCAATACCGCGACTATTGATCTCTGCGCAGCTAATGAGTCTTGGGGTGCCATGGCCACTGCTCGGAGTGGCCATGTTTTAACATCCTTTTCAGCATGCCCACGCAAAGCCGTGGGCATGGCACCCCTGATTCCATGGTGCTATTTGCTGCGCAGGCATCAGTAACGACCTTCGGTTAGTTCGCGCGACGGCGACGAAGCGCGATGCTGGCCAGCCCCAGGCCGACGAGCGCCAGGCTGCCCGGCTCGGGAACCGCCGTGGCAATCGTATCGACTTGCGTTCCCTTGAAACTCATCGAGGTGCCGTTGGACACGGCATGGAATGAATAGTTGGCGGCGTTGCCAGGGAGCGTCCATTCGAAGAGGTATCCCTTCGTATATTCCGGGCCTTCGCCGTAGCCTGCGGCGATGCCGTAGTACAATCCCAAGTCGACCAATGTGCCGGTGCCATTAGTCGCGGTGACGGCATCTGGATAAATCCACGTGGCGGTGGATTCGTCGTACTCCTTGTCGACGTAACTCTGTCCGGGTGCGAGCGAGACCGGCGAGCCGCCTTCGGGAGTTACCGTCACGGTGCTGAGGTCGAGCCACTCGCCAATCACGTCGATCGACACTTGCCAGCGAAGCGTCGTGTTGTAACCACTACCGAGGTTGTAGTTCGGCACGGTGACGGTCGGCTCCACCTTCTGCGAGAAGCTGTAGATGCCTTTGGAAGAGGTCACGAAGCTGGTATTGGCGCCCGAGCTAGGATTGGGAGCGAGAGCGCCCGCATTCCCAGTGCCATTGGGATTGTTGGGAGCGTACTGGGCCTGAAACGCGGCCAGTTCTGCCGGTGTCGTTGGGCTGCCTCCAGCAACTTCTTTAGCTCCGTTTGGTAAATAGCCCGGGGCGTTCGTCGTGGGATGATTGAATCCGTTGACCCACTCCTGGTAGGTCGAGTTCGGCCCGCCTTGCCAGGCCGGATCGATGTATCCGTCGTTATAGAGCGCGGCCGGCGTGCTCGTTGCCAAACCAACTGCCAACAACATCGCGGCCAGCGCCGCGGTCAATGTCGTCTTCATGAGACGATCTCCTTTCAAGAGGTGATGCAACTCAACGTTGCGAAATAGAAAACGTGAAACAAAAACGGGATTGGCCCGGACCGCGTGGCGGTCCGGCTAGTGTGAAACTACGAAAGAAGCCTCGCGCGGCGGCGACCAGCAAATGCGGCACCGGCTACGCACAATAGCGCGAAGCAACCTGGCTCGGGCACCGACGTCGCCTGATCAACCTGGAAAGCCAGGGATTGAGCAAATCCAAATGAAAGCGTGACGGCATAGGAATTGATCGTCTCTCCGATGCCCGCGAGATCCCACGAATAGTGATAGTAGTCCTGGGTAGCGCCGGTGTCGGTAAAGGTGAGCAACGAAGGGACAAGGTTCTGACTGCCACCGTTGTAGGAAAGAGACAACTGGAAAGGCTGGGTGTCAAAGTTATTGATAATCCCCTGGAGCTCGAGCGAAGTGATATCGCCTGACACGGTGGAGTCCGTGAAGGTCAGCACACCGTCGCCATAAAGCCCGGCGCCGGCTGGATACACGCTGCCGGAGACACGCTTCAGAATCGCATCGCCCGAGCCGGGGACGTTGGAACCGAATCCATCAATCAAGGCATTGGTCGCCGTCGTCTGGTCGCCGCCGCCCATGCCGGTTCGATTGATCTGATTCCAGCCATCGAAGGAAACCGACCCGGGGACATCGATAAACGACAGGTGCGTGGTATTGGCAAAAGCTTGTGCCCCTATTGCCAGGACGCCAAGCCCGATAACAGTCAAAAAAGTAACTTTCATGAGACATTCTCCTTCTCTAAAAATGGTGCAACTCAATGTTGCGAAACAAAAAGCAGAACTCGAAAAACTTGTGGTGATCACGGCCGAAGCCGTTGGCCCGTGGCCTTCATCCGCGCTGGCGGCGCAACAACGTCATGCCGATACTGCCCAGCGCGAGTAACGCCATTGCGCCCGGCTCGGGAACAGGCGTTACCTGGGCGACGCGGAATCCCGAGGAGATGTTCCCCGTATTGCTCCCAAGAGTCACGGCAGCAGCCTGGACTTGTGCGGGGGTGCTGAGCGCGGAACTGTGATAGCCTCCGTAGAGATACCAGCCGGAGAGCGGCGACGTGACAGGATCGCTGGTTATTTCGCTGATGTTTCCCGACTGGTCGAACGTCCCCCACGGACTGGGCGAGTTGGCGAAGAAACCGACGTTGGTTTTGTTATCGCTAGTTGCGCCATAGCCGTAGTTGACGTTGTTCGTGCCGTTGGGATCCTTGACGTTGCTGGGCGCGTCGTTGGAACTGGTGGCGTACAGGTAATACGAGCTCGTCGTCGCGTCATAGGCGGCCGCCTTGTACCATTCGTCGGTCGTCGGGATAACGACCGTCGCCTGGGGTGAGCGAACAACCGCCTGAAGCGCCTTCGGTCGTCGTCGCGTCCTGCGACCCGGTAGGCTGGCCGTTGTGCAACCAGTTGACGAATCGCATCGCGCCGGACATCCCCACCGAACCCACCGGAAAATTCTCGCGTCCGCTAGCCACGGTATAGGTGCGAGCTCCCGCGACACCCCCTCTGGCGATATCCCCATTGGTGGAATAGATGCCATAGGTGTCGTTCACGGCGATGGCATTGAGAAACTCGGCGTACTGGGCGTTGGTCACCTCATACTTGCCGATCTGGTAGGTATAGTCGACCGCGCCGAGGCCGTTTGCGCTATTGGCTGCGTTGCCCGGGCTGCCGACCGTTACCCAATCGATCGTGGTAGCGCGAACCTGCCTTGAATCGACCGTGACGGCTAGTGCGAACAGTAGGAGCGGGATCGTAAGTTTCCGAATCATGAGGCCAGTCTCCTTGAAAATAAAAAGTGGTGATGGAAGTCAATCGTCGTAGAAAGATGCCCGCCCAGTTCTGGGAGCAAACGCCAGGCAAAGCGTTAGAGAAAACTGGGCGGGCGAACGGTGGCTCATTCATGCGATCGACGACGACGCAAAGCGAATCCAACGAGACCGAGACCGACTAAGACCAGCGAACTCGGCTCGGGGACATCGCCTACGCTGAAGTTCGCCAGGCTCGCGGCGCCATTCATTGCGCCGATGGCCGTATCGACACGGGCCGAGCTGAAGGCGGCGTGAACGCCGATGCCCATATCGACCTTGAAATCGCCGGTCCATTCGGGCAGCCAGGCTGTCCACAACAATTCCTGCCACGACACATCACCAATACTGCTGGCGACCTTCTTGTCGGCGAAGTTGACGCCGAAGCTCAGAATCTCGGCAGGCTGCGGCAACGACGAGCCGTCCTGCTTGCTGAAGACGATACCCAGGGGATCGTAACCGTTGAGGTAATCTCCGCCTGGATTGCCGATGGAATACTCGCGCCCGGTGCCGGCTTGATTGATGGTAATGTCGGGATTAAGGCCGGACGAAACCTGCAATACGACGAGCGTGCCTCCCGGCCGCGAGCCGGCGGCACCGCCGTAGTTGGCGACGTCGAGATGCGCGCCGTAATCGCCGCTGAACGAATAAAGGTTGCCCGTTCCCGTCACGTAACCGGGTGCATGGACCGTAAGAATCGGCGTGCTGAGCGTCGCGCTGCCGTCGTGAATGAAACCGTTGCTCGCATCGACGTTCACCGAAGCATTCGCAGGGGCGGTCGTTCCGACGCGCCGCGCGTACAGATCGGTCCATTCCTGCTTGGTCGTGTCGACGTCGCCGACCATCCACAGGTTGGTCGTGCCCGTCACGTCTGGCGTGCCCATGCTCTCGATGCCGTCCACGCTGCCTGGGCCATTGCCGAAAACAGGGATGTAATTGTTCGGGCCATACGAGGGAACCGCCGATGGCTCGACGAAGTGCTTGGGGTTGGTGTAGGCGGCAAAGGCGGCAGACGCGGCGCTGCCCGCGAGCCATGCCAACATGGCAAGAGTAAGTGGCCAACGGCCAGACAAACGATGCGAAATCTTCATGAGAACTTCCTCCAAAATGAAATAGGAAAAACTGCTGTTCAACAAACGCGACAACACATCACGCTTGCAACGATCTGGTGATTCCGTTCCACGGGTAACCAAGGAGCTTTAACAAACCGACTCCAAGGCCCCCTCACCCCAACCCTCTCCCAAAGGGAGAGGGAGTTTTGTTAGAACCCTGAATCCCCGCCGCCTCCGGCGAACGAGACCGGCGGCAACAGCGCCGCCGAACAAAACCAAAGCGAGGCTCGCGGGCTCGGGAACGACGATGGCCTTATCGAGACCCGCGCCTGCTCCTGTGTTGAGTGACTCGCCGAAATGCGTCCGCCACAGGCCGTAGTCATCGACCGTGTATTGAACGCCGAGGCCCTTGCGCCACACGACGTAGTCGGCGGCGTCCACCGTGTCGTCGTGGTTGAAGTCGCCGTCTAACTCGGAGAGGGGTGGGCCAAGGACGAAGTTTTCCAGGCTCGCGTCGCCGTCCATCCAACCGATGGCCGTATCGATGCGGGCCGCGCTGAACGCGCCGTGATTGACATTGCCCCAGTAAATGCGAAAGTCGCCGGTCCACTCGGGCATCCAGATCGTCCACAGGTTTTCCTGCCAGGGGATCTCGCCGTGTGGGCTTGGTTCGCTAATGGATTGGAAGTTGAGGCCCCAGTGCAAAATCGAAGCCCCTCCGGGGATCGGCTCGCCATCGTGCAAGGTGATCTCGATTCCCAGCGGATCGTAGCCTGTTTCGTAGGATCCGCCAGGGCTGCCGATGGCGTGCATCGGGCGCACGTCGGGATTGACGGCGGTCGAAGTTTGAAACAGCACGAACGTGCCACCGTCGCGCGAACCCGTGGCCCCCCCGTAATTGCCGGCGAGGATCGTGCCGGTGAAGTCGCCCGCGTAAGCGTAGAAATTACCGCTCGTGGTAATATACCCCGGCGCCGTGGCGGTGATCGTGCCGCTAAAGACTTCGGCGCTGCCATCGGTCTGCAGGCCTCCTGCATTGAGATTGGCCGAGCGCGAATTAATGCGACGCTCCCACAGGTCGGACCATTCTTGGCGCGTGGTGTGCGCGTCGCCAAGTGTCCACAGATCGGTTGTTGAGACGACGTCGGGCGTGCCGACATCTTCGACCCCGAACACATTGCCAGGCCCGTCGCCGAAAGTGGGAATGTAATTATTGGGGCCGTAGGTCGGAATCGCCGACGGCTCGGCAAAATGCATGGGTCCGTCGAGCGCGGCGTTTGCCGCCGTGCTTGCGGCAAGCAACGCTGCGACGACGAGAACGAAGCAACGAATGCTCTTTGAGCTTGAATGACACATCGTGACTCTCCTTCCTATTCCTATGTGACTGGACGAAACATCCATTTCGCTGATTTGCTAGTGGGTTGATTGCAGCTGGAAGTCGAAATCGCCTTGGCCGCGCTCGTCTACCTCTAAGCGAAGCGGAGTCGACGTGGCGTAAAGCCCGGGAAGAACCCGACGAGGCTTACGCTGCCCCGCCGGCAAGTCGGGATCGACATCGGGAGGATCGTCGACGACCTGCACCCGATAAACGCCGGGAACTAGTCCGACATCGGCCGGCAAACGATACTTTCCGGCCTTAATAACACTCCCCGTCTTCTTGAGTCCGGGCATTTCGGGAATGAACAAAATCCTCGCTTCGGTCAGAGGATGACCGTCGAGCGTGACGGTTCCTTCGACAGCCTGCTTCGTCGAACCTCCGCAGCCAGCGCAGCAGGCCACGGCCATGCCAAGTAATGCGCAACGATGCCCTTTCAGGATCTTGATCACGGCCCGTCCTCCGGTTCGCCGTCATCGCGCTGAGCGAGTCGATGGAGCGTGACATCGGACGTGGTTTCGTCGACGAAGCGCACTGACCCGTCGACCATCGCCATGTTGACGCCTCCCGGATGATCGCTGCGGAACGTCACCCACTCGTCGCAACCAGTGATCAGGCGATCGGCGTTGAAGACGCCGCTGAATCCGCCTTGGTTGGCGTACATGGGGTAGAAGTCGTACCACAAAGGGCAGCCATGGCCGGGAACCGTCCCTCCCGTCTCCGCATCGACTCCACATAGCACGGTGTCGGGAGGCGACACGGCCGGCGGGTAAATGAGCCCCGCATCCATGTCGCCAACCATGAATGTTTTGGAAGCACCGTCGAGAGACGCAATCAGCGAAACGCTTGTCTTCTTCAGGCGAGAATTCTTCGGATCGATGATGGCGCCATTGTGGTAGCCCTCCTTGGGCTGCCCATTGCCCGTGCAGCACTTGCCGAAGTGTGGATAGCCGCTGCCGGTGCTCATCGCGTAGCCGGACCAGGTGTAGGATGGCTCGCCTTCTCTAAAAGTCATCGAGGGACAGCGGTAGAGAGTCACAGGTGTTTTGCGAATTACCGCGTTGTCACTGTGCCCGATCGCGCGCTTCGGATTGTACGAGTCGTAAAGCGATTGCTCTTCGACGTAGGGCAGAATCGGAATGAACGCGCTGCCGCCGGTAAAGGTGCGCACGGCCCCCGTGCTGTAGAACGTCTCGGTTCCGGGCAATCGCTTGTAGACCCCGTCGTGCTGGTGCAGCGCCAAGGCAATCTGCTTTAGATTGTTCGCGCACTGCGCGCGACGGCTCGCCTCGCGTGCAGCCTGGATTGCTGGCAGCAACAGCGCGACGAGCGCACCAATCAATGCGATGACAACAAGCAGCTCAACGAGCGTAAAACCACGGAAGCTAACGGGGAGATGGCTGGCGGCGCGTCGTGAGCGCGCAAAGCGAACGCGGGGCAGCCACGGGCGTGGCGAATCCATCAGGAGCCAACTTTCGAACTAAGTCGACGCCGGTAGTTTCAACGCCGCCCAATTAGCCCCAAACACTAGAGTCAGGGGGCGCGACAACAACCAGCACTTGCCAGGAAGGTGGGAGCGAAATCCGCTGTCAAACAGCCGATCCGCATGCTGGCTCGCAAGAAAGAAGCTGGCTAGCAGAACGATGTTGAGAATTAGTCTCAACTGAACGATTGCCATTATTCAGAGTAGCGGCAGGGCAGTCAACACCTAGGAAAGAAAAATTTGGATTTGTTTTGAGTGCCGCGTCCGGCCATAGCTGACAGCCGATAGCCGACGGCTTTTTTCGGCTCCAATCACTGCGCGGCTTTCAATAGTAGATCGAATTTCCCGAAACGCTCCTTGATTTATATTTTATACTTAATTGAGGCTTGCATTGGCATTGAACACCTACACGCAAGCCGGGGCATCCTCGCCCCCGCCCAATCGTGCTCATTAATCTAATGAACGTCTCAATAACATTCCTGCACCGCTGCGCGGCGTAACCGACCCAAAATGGGTCGGCTATATAGCCGAGCCGTTTCGGCTCGGGGGGCGGAACCCGGGTTTGCGTCTACGCCTGCCTAGTTTTTGGGCGTTGGCTGCCGTCGATAGATTGACAGCGTTGCCGTAAGGTGTTTAGGCTAAAGATGTTGCTTATTCAGTCGGCACCCACCTTGATGCCGCATTCCAGCGCGCCGCGAGGCAACGTAAGCAGGCACTCTCTCAGAGGTTCACATTGTCCGATAAGCCGTGGGGCGGTGTATTTGATCAGGCGATGGACCAGCGTGTCGAGAAGTTCACCGAAAGCGTGAGCTTCGATCGCCGGCTGTACGCCCACGACATCCGCGGCTCGATCGCCCATGCCAACATGCTCTCCAAGGTCGGCATCCTGGCGGATGAGGAGCGCCACCAGATCGTGACCGGCTTGGAGCAGATCGGCCACGAGATCGCCGCGGGCCAGTTCCAGTTCCGCCAGGAGCTGGAAGACATCCACATGAACGTCGAGCGAACGCTCACCGAGCGGATCGGCGACGTCGGCCGCAAGCTCCACACGGGGCGTAGCCGCAA
>CAZGMU010000098.1:0-12854 GCA_964526975.1 uncultured Planctomycetaceae bacterium | reverse complement strand
CCCGACCTCCTCTCCGCCAAAGACACCACCGGCGACGCCAAGGCCGACGTCGCCAAAAACTCTTCACCGGTTTCAGCACCGGCAACCCCCAAGCCCGCATCAACTCCCTCTGCTACGCGCTCGATGGCTGGCTCGAAGCCGGCTCCTACGAAGGCAGCACACTCAAAAATCTCAAAGGCGAAGAGATCGCGCTCCCCAATGGCGACTTTCGCCTTCAACCCACCCTGCAAAAAATCGACCCCGAAACGGGCCGCACCGAAAACAGTCGCATCCGCGACGACTGGGGCAACTGGTTCGGCACCGACAACAGCAACGTCTGCTTTCACTATCCAATTTCCGATCGCTACCTTCGCCGCAACCCAAACATCGTGCCGCCCCCCCTGGTCGTCAACGCGCCGACACCCGCCGCCTCGCAGCTCCACCCGCGCGGCAAGCTCGTCTTGCTTCCCCTCTCCGGCCCTGCTGGCCACGCCACCGCCGCCTGCGGTATGGGCTTCTATCGCGACGATTTGTTCGGTAAAGACTTCATCGGCAACGCCTTCACCTGCGAGCCCGTCAATCAGCTCGTCCACCGCATGATCGTGAAGCCAAACGGCGCCACATTCACCGCCGACCGTCCCGCGGATGAAGCCGAAACCGAGTTCCTCTCCTCGACCGACAATTGGTTCCGCCCCGTCCAGGCCCGCACCGCGCCCGATGGCAGCCTCTGGGTCGTCGATATGTATCGCTACGTCATCGAGCACTCCCGTTGGATTCCACAAAACGTTCAAGACGAACTCGATGTCTTCGCCGGCAACAACCTCGGCCGCATCTATCGCATCCTCCCCAAAGACGCCAAGCCGCGTCCCTGGCCGCGCCTCGACAAGATGAACACGGTAGAACTCGTCGCCGCAATGGATTCCCCCAACGGCTGGCAACGCGACATGGCCCAACAACTCCTCGTCGCGCAACACGACCCCACCGCCGCCGAGCCGCTCGCCGGCTTAGCGAAAACCAGCAAGCTTCCGGCCGCCCGCATCCAAGCCCTCTGCACACTCGACCTCCTCCAAAAACTTCCCAACGAACTAATCTCGGCCGCCCTCACCGACCCACACCCCGGCATTCGGCGCCAAGCCATTCGCCTCGCCGAATCGCGTATCGACTCATCGCCCGAACTCTTCAACAGCCTCGCCCAACTTGCCGCCGAACCAGACGCCAACGTCGCGCTCCAACTCGCCTGCTCGCTCGGTGCAACCGCGAACCCGCGCAAGATAGACGCTCTCGCAAAAATCGCCGCTAACCACAGCAACGACGCCTATGTCGTCACCGGCGTCGTGTCATCCATCAAAGACGATGAGCTCGGCCCGCTCCTCAAGCAAGTCTTTGCCGGTTCTACTCAGAAGCTCTCCCCCCACCTCACCAAAAAATTGATGGAACTTGCCGGCGCGACCAACAACGAACAAGCAGTCGCCACGGCCATCGAATTGGCAGCCATCAAAGCTGACGGGAACGGCCCTCATCGCTTCGACGCCCTCGACGCATTTCTTTCCGGCATCCGCCGCAACCAACACGCTCAGCAACTTTTGACCAAAGCCGCCACCACTCGCCTCGAACAACTCGCCCAAAAATGCGCCAACGTCGCTAAAGACAATTCCGCCGACGCGAAAACCCGCGCCCATTGCATTCGCATTCTCGGCCGTTCGCCAGAAGAGACCATCGACAACATCACGACCCTCGCCGATTTCCTCTCCGCCGAGCACGATTCGCAGCTTCAGGTCGCCGCCGTCGATGCCCTGGCCGAGCAAAGCCAGCCAGCCGTGGCCGATCACCTGCTCAAAGTCTGGCAAGGCCTCACCCCCGCGCTCCGCACCCGCGTGCTCGATACGCTTCTCAGCCGCAAACAATGGGTCGGCCCGCTGCTGGCCGCGATCGAAGCCAACAGTGTGCAAACCTCCGAAATCGACGCAGCCCACCAGAACCGCCTGTCCGAGTATCCCGATCCAGAGTTGAGCAAGCGCGCCAAGCATAGCTTCGCCCAGTCTTCCGCCGAGCGACTTGCCATCGTCAACCAATACCAGCCCGCGCTCCAAGGTGGCGTCGTCGAACGTGGCCGCGCCGTCTTCCAAAAGAATTGCACTCCCTGCCACAAGTTCAAAGACATGGGCAACGAAGTCGGCCCCAGCATCGCCGCCCGCCAAGACAAATCCAACGATGGTCTCCTCCGCGAAATCCTCGACCCCAACCGCGCCATCGACCAGCGCTACATCAGCTACGTCGCTGTCACCACCGACGGCATCGTCAAAACCGGCATCCTCGCCGAAGAAACCGGCAACGCCATCACGCTCCTCGGCCAAAACGGCGAAAAAACCGTCCTCCTCCGCAACCAGCTCGACTCCCTCGCCTCCAGCGGCAAATCCCTCATGCCCGAAGGGCTCGAAAAACAAATCACCCCCGAAGAAATGGCCGACCTGATCAAGTTCCTCGCGACTCCCTAAGCAGATCAAAAGCAAACCACAAAGACACGAAGAGCACAAAGAAGATAGAAAGAATAAGAACACCAGAGCAACTTACCAAATTGCGTTCCGCAGTAGATCAAAGAACAAACGCAATTTAGCGTCGGCCGCCAGGCCGAATCTCCCACCAACACGCCCCCCTACAAGAACAAACAAAACTAATTTGCTCTCATCAGCGCCGATCTCCGTTAATAAAAACTACTCAAAAAGAAAAAACATAAGCTGCCTCCTTTCTTACATCTATTAGCGAAAATTAGCGGTTCAAAATCCCCCCTTCTTCCTTCTTCACACCCTTCGTGCCTTCGCGGTTAATCTCCCGTAATTCCCATGCCCGAAATCTGGGACGTCCACTGCCACCTCGCCGGTCCACTTAAGGAACCAACACCCGAAGCGCGCCTCGCGCGCATTCTCGAAGTCGCCGACCGCCTGGGCATCCACCGCCTCTGCGTCTACATGGGCATGAAGTGGTCCTACGATCCCACGCCCGCGGATTTCCGTAAACAAAACGACGAAGTCCTCGCCGCCGTCCGCCGCTTCCCCGACCGCGCGTTCGGCTTCGCCTACCTCAATCCCAAGCACCCTCGCGAAAGCCTCGACGAAATCAATCGCTGCATCGCCGACGGCCCCATGGTCGGCGTCAAGCTCTGGGTCGCCGCCCATGCCGATCTCCCCGCGTTCGATCCGCTCGTCGATCGCATCGCAGAATTGAATGCCGTCCTCTTCCAGCACACCTGGATCAAAATCACCGGCAACCTGCCCGGCGAATCCACGCCGATGAATCTCGTCGCGCTCGCCAGGCGGCACCCCACCGCCAAAATCGTCTGTGGCGGCGACTGGGAGCAGGGCATCCGCGCCGTTCGCGCCCAGCCCAACATCAGCGTCGACCTCGGCGGCGGCGATCCCGTCGCCGGCATCACCGAAATGGCCGTCCGCGAACTCGGCCCCGAGCGAGTCCTCTACGGCAGCGACGCCCCCGGCCGCAGCTTCGCCAGCCAACTCGCCAAAGTCCACGGCGCCGACCTCCCCGACAATCAAAAACAACTCATCCTCGCCACCAACCTCAAACGCCTCCTTACCCCGATCCTCAATGCTAAAGGAATTCAAATAGATTCCACATAATGATCCAAGCAGAACCAAAGGTTAGCGTCGGCCGCCAAGCCGAATCTCCAACCAATACGTCCCCCTGCAAGCGCGAAAAAAGGTAACTCGCTCTAATGAAGAAGCTGCCTTCTTGTGATTAGCGACCAATTAGCGCTTATCAGCGGTTCTGAATCCTACTTCCTTCGCGCCTTAGCGCCTCTGCGTGAAATCCTCATGCTCGAAAAACCAGAAATCATCGACACCAACATCACGCTAGGCCAATGGCCCACGCGCCGCGCCCCGCACGACGAGCCAGCAAAACTCCTCGCCAACCTCCAAGCCAATAACATCACCGAAGCCTGGGCCAGCCACTACGACGGCCTCCTCCACTCCAACCTCACCGAAGTCAACAACCGCCTCGCCGCGCTCTGCCATCCTCATCCCATTAGCGTCAGCCGCCAGACCGAATCCCCCACCCAAAACGCAACCCCACCCCTTCCACCAACCGCCCCCCGCCTGATCCCCTTCGCCGTAATCAACCCCACCGCCGACAACTGGGAATCCGAACTAGACCGCTGCACCACCACGCACCACATGCCCGGCATCCGCCTCTACCCCAACTATCACAACTACAAACTCGACCATCCCAACTTCGCCCGTCTCCTCGCCGCCGCCACTGAGCGCAAGCTCATCCTCCAACTCACCGTCCTCATGGAAGACGCCCGCATGATGCACCCGCTCCTGCGCGTGCCGCCTGTCGACATCAGCCCGCTCGAAAAGCTCGTCCCCCAAACCCCCGGCCTCCGCCTCGTCCTCCTCAACGCGCTGACCTCCGCCACGCGCAACGACAAGCTCTACCGCCTCACCGCCGCAGCCGACGTCTACGTCGAAATCGCCATGCTCGAATCGATGGCCGCCCTGGAATCACTCATCCAAGACATCCCCGTCGAGCGCATCCTCTTCGGCTCCCACACCCCCAGCTTCTACCTCGAAGCCGCCATACTGAAACTCAAAGAATCCAACCTCCCCACCACCCACCTCCACGCCATCACCCAAGAAAACGCCCGTCGCTTGCTCCACCGCTAACTTGTGCAAACACGAAGCGTCACTCGCTATCTCCGCGTCCATCCGTGGTCTCAATCTGTTCTGCTCGCTGCCACGTTGATTATTCAACAGCAACAGAAACCGATCGCTAGCGAAAATTCGCCGCCCAACGAGCGTCGAATAGAAACCAGGCTTAAAGCCTATTCAAGAACCGTTGGAAACGGGCACATTTTGCGGTGTCTTCGGAGCAAAATGTGTGTGCCCCTCTCCCAAAACGGCTCTCAGAATAGGCTCTTAATCAGCCGCGCACGTCTCGCGCATCATCTCCTGGTGCGTAAGCGCCATCCCCACGATAAACATCGCTGCTCCCACAAACGCCGGCGCAAGATGACTCGGGCTTGTATAACCAATCGGAAAATGTACCCCCAACGCCGTCCCAAACCCAGCGCTCCCCATCACCCACAATGCCTGCCACAAGCTCCGACACGGCGGCCCGCAAAAAACACAGAACAGCATTGTCGCGCCACAGCAGCACACACCGCCGCCAAAACCAGCCCGGTCATGTGCAATGAGGGGGATCAATCGCTCGTTCGCATTCGCTAGCTCAGCCGCCGTCGTCTGCATGAACTCCAAATCCTGTGGCACAAATACAGTCGTCATCCCCACGCTCAAGATGATCATCCCGCCTAGAATCAAGCTGAACGCCGTCACAATCAGCAACATTCGTCCGGCGCCAAACGCGGTTCGCAGCGAAGGAACAACTCTCGGCACAAACAATGAACGGACACCCGCTACCGGCTCCAATTCTCGATACGACCGATATAGCCCTAGCACAAATATCGGTAGCAAAGCGAGGGTAGCCGCACCATGCCAGGAATCAAGATAGCCATATCCGAGATAAGCGAGAAAGCTCGCGAAACCGACCAATCCACTGACAACGAACGCCCACCATGCCCAGGCCTGCCGCGCCCGCAGTGGAAACTCGGCCAACCACAAGTACAGTGCCCCGACGGCAAAGATCGCTCCACCAAACGATACGCGATCGTGCATCATGAAATGCGCGAGCCGACCATGCGCGATCCCCTGCAATTCCTTCGCTGTCATCCCCAGGTAAGCGATGTCGTGCGGAAGGAAGTGCCCCGTCGCGGCCAGGAAAAACGCGAAGAGCCCAGCCCCGATCAAACAAACCCCGCTCAGCTTCAGCAGCGGTCGACCATCGCCGATGAGCGCTTCAAAAAACCCACGGTGAAAGATGTCGGCATCACTCATCCGCACTCGGCCGCTCCATCAGAACCAGAACTTGATCGGTTGAATTCCGGCCTTCTCAAAATACGGATCCAACCGCTTCGCCAACGCCGGCCAATGATGATGCGGCACCGCTGGATATAAATGATGCTCCAAATGATAGAGATGCTCAACAGCAACCAGCGAAGCCATTCGCCCCCGAAACAATCGCGTCTGCCGCAACTCACCCACACCGCTCGGATCATGTGGAATATAAGATGTCACGAGCGGGATGATCCAACTCCCCATAATCATCAGTGATACGTAGACCAGAAACATAGGCGTCCAAAACGCCGATGCCAAGGCAAAAACAATGAGCCCAAAACACGCGAACCCTTCTACCAAGATCACGCCACGATCTTGGCTACCCTGCTTCACGGCCCACCGCCAAATCTTGAACTGAAAAATCACGCCTTCCAGCAGTGACCGCATAAGCGACATGCCGGCCGCCGCCCCTTCGATATCGTCGACATGTGGGTACAACGCATGATGGTGTAAATGGGCCATCCGATACGCATGGCCGCTTCGCAATGCCATCAGCTCAATCCCCGACAGCAGCAGGCCGTTGAGCCATTTGCTAAGCCCAAGGTTCGCATGCACCAGATCGTGCGAGATCGAACCATAGGTCACAAAGCTCAGGCACACTAGGCAGCTCACCGCCACAGGCCACAATCGCCAACTAGCAAACAGAAAATATCCTCCCGCCCACAAAAACGGAAGCAATAAACTCCATATCAACCTCACGCGCCCGATCCGCGTCAAGTCGCTCGCGATCTCCCGTAACGATGGCAACTCGACTTCCCGAGCACATCTATCCAAATGTGCCTCAACTTTCCCCATCATCGGGTTTCCTCAAAGCCCCCATGCGATGCCGACATTCTCCGTTTTTCCGCCGCGCCAACTTACCACGAACACCAATAAAGTAAAAAGCCAGCTGCCGCTCAATTACAAACTTCTCGAGTGGCCAAAAGTCAGGGATTGGTTTTCCCAACCCATTTGCTAGACTAGTCGAGAACACCTGAACATAAGAACACAACCACCCCCCCCAACACCCGGCTCCCCCTCCGCTTGCGGCTTAGCGACCTTGAAACCCAACACGCCCCCCATGCCAACCACGTTTTGTAACCCGATCACCCACACCCAGCGCGAATCCGGCCCATTTTCGAATTTTGTAATAAAAAATCACACTCCACTCGTAGGTCCAAAACCATCGAAACATCTAACACCCGTTCACACAACAACTTCCGCACATCCTACAACCATCCAGAGAAGATTCTCGATTCTCAAAATAGATGCCAACCGCTCTGCACGCGAGCGCGGTTGCGTCTCCGCTTACCACCAAGAACATGAGCCTTGCCCAGAAATTTACGTCAAGCCACAAGATAGACCTGTTACCCAAGAACCATTATCCAATCGCTTGCGGCTTAGCGCGATTTCCGGGGCAAAGCCAAGAACATGTGATAAATCCAAAAATTACGCGACGCGCACAGCTTTCTCGCATGTGCGCGAGCTACATACCCGTTCAGCCCGCGCTCTACAACATCTTGCGGTGCGCGGCCATGAAATCCTGAATTGTGTTAAAACAGATCTCCCTATTTATCCTAAATCAACATCGTGTTTCACCGCCGCGCCCCTTCGTTGCCAACATGGGCGGGTTGACCATCGCCGCTGCGTCGTCAACAACGGACCCTTCACCTTGTTTCACTTTCATCGAAGGGAGTTTAAGATGACTAAGTTATTCTCGGCCACGTCGGCCGCCTTAATCATGATCGCCGTTGTTGCTCAGCCATCGTTCGCCAATTCCAAATCGACGAACAGTGATGAGAAGAAAACGACGGTCACGAAGAAATCAGACGACAAAACATCAGCCAAGCACGCAGTCCGTCTTTCGGATGGCGAAGAAAGATTGGTCAACGCGGTCAACGAGTATCGCCGAAAGAAAGGGCTCGAACCACTCACCGTCGATCCGGTCCTGATGAAGGTTGGCCGGCATTCCGCTCCGTACTTCAGCCACAACATCAACGGCAAATGGTGCTGGACGCGCGCGCACGAAGCCGGCTTCCCCGGCTGGGCAACCGACGACATTGCCAACGGCTACGAAACCCCCGAAGAAGCCGTTCAAGGCTGGGCCACCTCCGACGGGCACGCTCACCAGATGCGCGGCCACTTCAAAATGAATGGACAATGGCGCAATTACAATTTCAATCGCATCGGCGTCGGCATTAGCGGTCGCAAGTACATCGCGATCTTCGGCCGAAGCGAGGAATAACACGAGGAGAAACGACGCGTGAATCGCCCTGACGAACTTTCCCGGCGAAGCTTCCTTGCCACTTCGAGCGCCATCGTTGCCGCGAGCCGGTCAAGGAAATGGGCCTCACATCGATGGATTACTCCAAAGTGTCACTCCTCGAGACCTCCCAGATTCTAGAAACCGGTATCCGCATGGTGCTCCACGAGGGAATGACGGAAGACTACATGGTCAACATCGCCGCTGCGATCCGCAAAGTGGCTGAACACTACGCTACTTGATGGCCAACCGATGGGAAATACACGTCGCCAGTTTTTGAAACGTACGTTGGGCGCCGTCACTGCCTGCGGCATGTCGTCGCTCGCCTCGGCAGATGACTCTCCATCTCCCGTCCAGTCCATCACAGACACGCACGTCTATCTTGGCCATTGGCCCCACAAGCGATTGGCGGGCGAGGAGCCGGAAAAGCTGGCCCAGGAGCTACGCCAAGCAGGTGTCGGTCGAGCCTGGGTCGGAAGCTTCGACGGGTTGTTTCATAAAGATATCGCTGGCGTGAATCAGCGTCTGGCAGATATCTGCTTGCGAATCGGTAAGGAGTTATTCATTCCGTTTGGCAGCGTCAATCCAACCCTGCCCGATTGGGAAGATGATCTCCGGCGATGCCATGAAGTTCACCATATGCCGGGAGTTCGTCTTCATCCGAACTATCACGGCTACACGCTCGATGACCCACGATTCGATCGAATGCTGGAAATTGCCAGCAAGAGAAGTCTCGTCGTCCAGATCGCCGCGTGGCTGGAGGCAGGGAAGCACTTTTTGCTAAGCCCTCATGTCGAACGTGTAAATCTGGCGCCCCTGGCACAAGTGGTTGCCAGGCACCCGAAAGTGAAGCTGGTCGTCGCGAATGGCCTTCCTCCAGCAAACGAAGCAGAAACGCGCTCATTGCTATTGGCAGAAACGGTTTGGTTTGATTTCGGACGCGCGGATTCGGAACGCGACTTGCGCAACCTTGTTGAGCAGGCCTCGCCTGGGCGAGTTGTCTTGGGATCTGGCGCGCCGTTGCATGATATGTCCCAGGTGATCCGCACGATGGAGCAGTCACGGCTTACTGGCAGCAATCTGCAAGCCATCGCTTTGAATAACGCGGCTCGCCTGACCAACCGCCAGTAAGTATTTTTTAGGCATGACTCAATTTGCAGTAACTTCTGATTTCCAAAAGCTTTTACCCGACCACGGTGGGTTGAAACCTGAGTCACGAGCGAGTATTTTCGGCTAGGGTCCACTTCCTTATCCTATTCAAGAGTTTCCAACATGAAGAAGCATCTGCTCCTCGCCTCGATCATTGCGATAACCGGCCAATCGATAACGGTAGCCAAGGAGCTCGTCGAACAGGGCGACGTGGTGGCCGTGATTGGTGACTCGATTACCGAGCAAAAACAATATTCGGTCTTCATCGAAGACTACTTGCTGATGTGCCAGCCGGCCGGCGATCTACAGATCACGCAGTTTGGCTGGGGAGGCGAAACGGCCTCCGGATTTCAGAAGCGCATGCAAAACGACATGCTGCGGTTCAAGCCCTCGCTGATCACCACCTGCTTTGGCATGAACGACGGCGGCTATGGGCCGCTCACCAAGGAGCGAGCCAACCTCTATCGCAACTCCCAACAGCAAATCATTGACAAAGCAAAGGAAGCCGGCGTACGCACGATCATCGTGGGCTCGCCTGGCTGCGTCGATACAGACAAGTTCCGCGACCCTAAGGCATCGGCGGTCTACAACAAAACCCTGAGCGAGTTGCGCGAGATTGCTCGGGAGGTGGCGGAGAAGAACGGCGTTATTTTCGCGGATGTTCATACGCCAATGATGAAAGCGATGGCCACAGCGAAGGAGAAGTATGGCAAAGAGTACCACGTCGGCGGCGCCGACGGAGTTCATCCGGATGCCAATGGCCACCTCGTAATGGCCTATGCCTTTCTGAAAGCGCTAGGATGTGACGGCAATATCGGCAAAATCACGGTCGACTTGGGCGCAAACAAAGCAAAGGGCGACGAGGGGCACAAAGTCCTGTCTTGCGATAGCGGCAGGGTTCAGATTGAAAGCTCACGCTACCCGTTCTGCTTTTACGGAGACCCGAAGTCGACCAGCGCGACGGCGGGCATCATCGAATTCATCCCATTCAACGAGGACCTGAACCGGTTCACGCTGGTTGTCGAAAATGCGCCAGCGGATAAGTGCAAGGTAACGTGGGGCTCGACATCGAAGGAGTTCAGCAAGGACCAACTGGCTAAAGGAATTAATCTGGCTGCCGAGTTTCTAGATAATCCATTCAGCGAACCTTTTCGCAAGGTCGAGGAAGCGGTCCGCGCTCAGCAAGGCTATGAGACCCCGCTTGTGAAGACCATGCTGACTAAGCTGCCTGATTTCAAAAGAGTCGTGCCCGAGGAATCGGAGACTCTCGAAAAAGTCGCCAGTGCGGGGATTCGCCATGATCAAGAGCTCATCGCCGCATCGCGGGCAACCGTTAAACCCGTGAAGCACACGATCGTCATTGAACCGGTGAAATAGAGCTTTTCTGCTCGACAACAATTCCCCGAGAGGCGGCAAACCGCCTCAAGGCGACCTAATAATCAAGCCAGCTTCGGAACTTCGAATCCGGCCCGGTACTCTCGCGACAGGTACTTATTCGCCTCGTCGTCTTTGTATCGTTCCGTTTGAGGATCAAAGCCCAAAGACCGCCCCAGCCGGTAAGAAGTATTGGCAAGGTGACAGTGAGCGCAGGAATGGAATGCATCGAGCGTCGTCACAGATAGATCCTCTTGCTTGCGCGAGCGCACGGCTCGGAAGAAGAAGGACCACTTGTCGCCTAAGTTCGGTGCGGGCTCCTTCACGGGGATCGGCTCGCGCTGGCTCGTGGCGCCGTCTTTGTAAGTGAAAAAGCCTTTATTGCAAACGTAGAATCCTTTCGTTCCGAAGAAGCTGTTGCCGCAATTTTTTCCGTCCATCTCTTGGAACGAGCCCAAGTTGCGCACCTCGAATGTCATGATCGAGCCGTCTGGATAAGTGAAAGTTGTGGCCTGCGTGTTGGGTGTTTCGGCATCGTCTTTCCATCCGTAACGGCCTCCGGCGCTATGCGCGCTTACCGGCAGGCCACGATTGTGCCCCCAAACAGCGACGTCCATTTGGTGGACGCCTTGATTGCCGATCTCGCCGTTGCCGTATTCCCAGAACCAGTGCCAATCGTAATGGACGTACAAGCCGGGCTTTTGCCGATCGACGTTAATCAAAAACTCTTGCTCTTGCGCCGGCCCTTGCCACAAATTCCAGTCAAGATTCTGTGGGACCGGCCCAGGCTTGCCGTGGCCGATCGCGTTTCGGTTTCCGTTCTTGTAGACGTATCCCCGCGACTCGACGATCTCGCCGATGAATCCATCGTGAATGAGCTTCATATCGCGGATGAGTGCTCCATTGGCGCGACTCTGGGTGCCATGCTGAACGATTCGGCCATGTTTTTTTGCCGCCTCGACGAGTTGCCGGCCTTCATAGATATTGTGACAAAGTGGCTTTTCGACATACACATCCTTGCCTTCCTGGCAGGCCCAGATCGAGGCCAAGGCATGCCAATGATTGGGCGTCGCGATGGTAACCACGTCGATGTTCTTGTCGGCCAGGGCCTCGCGGATATCGCGGTACAGTTTTGGTCGCTTCCCCTGAGCCTGTTCGACGGTTTTCGCTTCTCGCTCAAGCACCTCGGAGTCAACATCGCAGAGCGCGACGTATTCGGCTTCATCCTTTTTCCTGAGGATGTCCTTGATGTGCGATCTTCCCTGGCCGTTGAAGCCGATCGTGCAAACGCCGATACGGCTATTCACATCCCGCTGAGCGGCGAAGGCAGAGCTCCGAGTAGCCACGATCGAAGCGGCGCTAGCAGCCAGGAATGTTCGACGAGTGAGAGTCATATGCCTGTGAATCCTTATTGTAGATAGCTATACACCGATGTTTACGCGTTACAATGTCGAGGGTAGTCTGCTTTCTTTCTGCATTCTAGCCAATTGCGTCACAATCTACCCAGGTGAGCTTGGCTCACAAGACCACGGAAAGGCACTTTAAACTCCAAGACTGGTTCTTTTGCTGATTATTTGCTCACCAATCCGTTCAAAGCGAGAAAATAGTATGCATCGTAAATATGCGGGCCTGGTTGCGCTCTTCGTAGCGTGCTCACTGCTCACCAGTAGCGTCTTGAGAGCTGAAGTCATCGCGCGCTGTGGTGAGGGGTACTTAGAAACGATCGACGGCTATCGCGTGCTCCACTTAAAGGGAACGCCCTATCAAATGGGATACCAACAGGGCACGTTGCTCAATGCGGAATGCAAAGCGCTGATTGAGTATCTATTCGATGGAAGGCAAATAGAAAAGGAAATCAAGTTTTTAGGGGTTAAAGCTCCCATCAAGCAGGCGCTTGCTGGAATATTCGCCGTTCAGCGTTCACATATCCCGCAACGCTACCTCGACGAGATGAAAGGGATCGCCGACGCGCTCCATATTGATCCGCAGACCATCTATCTGGCCAACTCTATTCCGGAATTTTTCCACTGTAGTGGTTTCGCGCTGATGGGTGAAATCACTCAGCCAGATACTCTGTTGCATGGCCGCGTGTTGGATTACGGCGTGGATTGGAAACTGCAAGACCACGCGGTGCTGATCATCGC
>CAZGMU010000097.1:10744-12976 GCA_964526975.1 uncultured Planctomycetaceae bacterium | reverse complement strand
AAACCGTTCAAGCGCTGCACGGTATGAAATACTTGTTAACATTCTGTAGTTTCCCAACCAGATTCCCGGCAACTCATTTGCTTTCCGCATTTTCTTAATCGGTGACTACACAAGTACGCGTACACATTGCGCGCCTCGACTCTTCGGGACCATTCATCACACGCGTACCTCGCTCCGCAGGATTCGAACCGGTCTCTGTCGCGTAAGTCTGTGAATTTAGGATATTCGCTAAATGCTAGCCCAGACTTCACTCTGACAAGGCGGGTACTGAGGCCGCTTTTTCCGTCTGGGAGTCTGAGGGTCTGCCTGAAACCCCGCCAAACGGTGGCCTTTCAGGCCACTATTTGGATATCTGCGGTTCGACGGAAACGGCTGGTTGAGGACGCAGGCCAGCCCCAACCGGTCTGGAAAGCATTTTCCCGCGTATCAGGGAAAAAACACGGGAATTTTCGCGAACTCGCCGCCGTACGACTATCTAACCGGTCTTTTAGTGCATATCCGCAATGGCTTATGCCGACAATTCCCTGCGGGTTGTCATCGCGATTCAGTTTGCTGCATATCAAGAGAGTTAGTCCCAGCTGCGCGACAGTTAACGCCCACTCCGCCATCGCATCTGCTTCAGTCGCGGAGGAATAAATATATGGGACCTAACATCGTTGCCTTATCCAACGACTGTCAAGAAACTGGCAGTCGTCTCCAACGTTCTTGGCTAATTGCAGCGGCCCGGTTCGATGAATTTTTGGGACAAGCTATCACCAATTTTCGGCTTCCACCGGAACTCGAACTCCTAAAAGCTATCTATCTTTGCACACGCGGCAAACCGTCGAGCTTAATCGAACATCTCCGATCAGAACGGCCTCTCAGTGAGATAGACCGCGAATATCTCGCGCAATACTTTGAGGGTGCCTTGGACCAGACGCCCAAAAGAGGTCGGCCACGCCTATTAGAAGCTCGTACAGCGGCATTTGAAGCAGGCGCATTTTACGATGCATGGCGGAAGGAAAATAAGTGCCGGCGTGTAGCGGACCACGGTCAGGCGCGTGCGATGAAGCAAGAGGCGGTGCGATTTGTGCTCGAGGAGCTCGAACCCAAGGCACTCTCGATGGACGCCGTGCTAGAATTATTGGACCGGCCGAAACACCGTCGGAGTGCTCCCCGGTAATTAAATACCGCTACTGTGTAGTGCACTCGCGCACGGCTCTCTGCGGTCCAATCAACGGAGTTCCGGGACAAGGAGAATAGGACCTATACTGCCGGCCATGTTGTGGTGGCCGCCATATAGAAGGCGCGTCTTGGCCGAAGTGGACGAGTATCTCGAAACATTCGGCGAACGTGCCTACGAGCAATGCCGGAATGACAGCCGGGCAGCGATGCTTGAGGGCGATAGAGGACGCTCTAAATTCCTTGGTGCCGTACGAAAAGTCCTCGCGAAAAAGTTTAATCGCGATCGTCGGCTGGACACCGCCACAAGATATTTAGAACCTCAGACGCCATACGACGCTGGTCCTGGTTACGTCGTCCACCGCCCCGACAATGCGACACTACATTAATGCAAGACGCTATCGTTGCGATTGTGCTCGGTTTGGTCGCTGCCGCTTATGCAGCCGTCGGACAAGCCGGGGGTACGGGCTACGTAGCCGTACTTGGTCTCGCCGGGTTCGCTCCTGATGTAATTAAAACCTCCGGTCTTACGCTCAACATAATAGTTTCGGCTATCGGCTTGTCGTACGCCCATCGAGCGCGGCTACTTTCCTGGCGCAGTTGTTACCCGTTCGCCATCATGGGAGCTCCATTCTCCGTCGTGGGCGGGGCAATCACTCTCCCGCCGCAATTTTACTCGCCATTTCTTGGATTGCTTCTGCTTATCGCCGCTTTTCTTATGTTCAGATCTGCAAGTAGCGCGGCACATCGCGATTCAACAGCTCCCCAGAATCCACCGTTTCTCAGCGCCCTCATCGTCGGGGGCGCCATCGGGTTTCTTTCGGGGGTTACCGGTGTTGGTGGCGGAATATACCTTGCTCCCCTGCTCCTGATCTTTCACTGGGCTGCCACTAAGCAAGCGGCGGCGATAACGACCGTTTATAATTTAATGAATTCTGTCGCTGCTCTGGCAGGTGTGGCCGCAGTGAACCCAGCGTTTCCAAGTGTCTTTCCTGCTTGGATGATTACAGTTGCGCTAGGGGCACTAGTAGGCGCTTCGTTCGGTTTGAAGATCGCTTCCGCTCGCCTCCT
>CAZGMU010000097.1:0-10734 GCA_964526975.1 uncultured Planctomycetaceae bacterium | reverse complement strand
CGCGTTACTGTTCGCAGCTGCGGTCCGCATGATCCACGTTGCGGCAAAGACCTTCTTTACCGGAGTTTGACAAACGCCGGGGCGTGGAAGTACCGCCAAAATCCGTCGCGTTTTTTGGCGTCAAATCGCGAGACAACATTATCTAAATTCGGTCATCGATTCGGAGACAGCGATGACTAGTGCCTACACTGTTGGCTACGGCCAACCGCCTAAACATACGCGCTGGAAAAAAGGCCAAACAGGAAATCCCCGACGGGTTCGCCGACCGAAAACTCTGAATGCAGCCAAGATGGTTGAAGCCGCTTTCCGGAAGCGCATCTACGTTACTGAAGGGAATGCGCGCCGTCGTGTGACAGTATTCGAAGCGATCGTACTTCAACTCTGGATTAAAGCAGCCAAGCAGAACTCTCATGCGACTAGAGTTTTTCTTGCTTATCAAGATTACGGGGTCGCGCAGGGTGAGCTCGGCGGCTTTGAGGTAATCGCTCTGCCTTACAACTCATGAAGCGAAAGTCGCCCAAAAAATACCTTGTCGGCTACAGAAGGCCGCCTTCCGAACACCGCTTCAAGCCCGGGAACAAGGAGCATCTTAAACGAACGAAAAATCGCAAACGAGAGGGAATACTATTTCGAGATATTGCGCGCGGCTCGGTCAAGGTATTGCGCAAAGGCTCTGTGGTGTACGCGAGCCGCATGCAGGTCATGATCGACAACTATGTGGCCGCGGCGGTGCGCGGAGACATTCGTGCGGCCGCTTGCCTGCTGAAACTTCACGGACGATCGAGAGAGATTGGCGATCTGGAGCCACAAGTTCTTTATATCAGTAGAGTCGATGCCGAACTTTGAACACAAGGAACGCAATCGAAATGGAGAAGCAACGCAAGCTAGCCGGTGACTCTGCTCTACGGCCCGCTTTGAAGTCCAAAGCCCGAACACGCCGGGAAACTGTTTCTGCTTTGGCGCGAGTTTCTGCTGATCGACCGAGACGAAATGATCTTCTTCCTCAAATAGAACAACTCGAAATTTCTCCACAAGATCTGACTCTGCCTACCAGGAATGTTCGAAAAATTGATCCCGCGCATTTGAAAGAGGTCATAGGCTCAATCGAAACCTTCGGCTTCTGTGTTCCACCGCTAATCGATTCCGAGAATCGCATTTTAGACGGCGTCATTCGCGTAGCGGCCGCAAAGCAGCTAGGCCTCCCCGTAATCCGTTGTCTCAAAGTAGGCCACCTCAGCGCAAAGGAATTACGCTTACTCAGATTGGCTCTTAATCGTCTTGGGGAGAAAGGAAGTTGGGACCTCGGCGAACTGCGAACAGAGTTTCAAGAGCTAATAGCGGAAGGTGTTCACATTGAAACGTCGGGTTTTACGGCAGCAGAAATCGACCAAATAGTCATCGACGAAGAACTGGAGCCTTGTGATGCGATCTTACGGGAATCTACGGACCAAGCTCCAGTCGTGCAGGTCGGGGACATATTTGTTCTCGGGAAGCATCGCATCTTTTGTGGCGATGCGACCAAGGAGGATTCATATAAACAACTCGCACAAGATTGCCGCTTCAGACTGGTACTGACAGATCCGCCTTATAACGTCCGAATTGCAGGCAACGTCACCAATAGCGGCCATCGAGAGTTCGTCATGGCTAGTGGCGAGATGACTGAGTCAGAATTCGCGACCTTCAATGAGACCTGGATTTCGTTGGCGGCTCACTACCTCATAGATGGCGGACTATTTGCGAGCTTTATCGACTGGCGAGGATTCCCGTCGATTTACGAAGCGGCGCGAATGCACTTACTCCAACAATTGAACCTGGTAGTGTGGGCCAAGACTAACGCCGGCATGGGAAGTCTTTACCGCTCCCAACATGAGCTCTTGCCTATATTCAAGAAGGGGAAGGGATCGCACGTAAACAATGTAGCGCTCGGCAAAAGCGGGCGTTGGCGATCGAACGTTTGGAATTACCCCGGAGCGTCTAGCTTAGGATCAGATAGTCGGAAGGGGCTAGAACTGCATCCAACTGTCAAACCAATTTCCCTGCTTGAGGATGCATTGCTGGACGTTACTAATCGAGGTGACGCGGTGCTCGATCCGTTCTTAGGATCAGGCTCCACGTTGATAGCAGCTGAACGGCGAGGCAGAATTTGTTACGGGCTTGAGTTCGACCCGCATTACGTCGACATAGCCGTTCGTCGGTTTGAGAACACTTTTGGTATCGAAGCCGTTCACGAGGCGAGTGGATCTTCCTTTAAGACACTTACAGAACAACGCCGAAATATGGCGAGTCCTGAGTCCGTTTAGGCAGCAGACTTGCATCCGCAGCCTTGCTTACCTTCGGTCTTCGCGACTTCGTCAGCCACGCAACAAGTATCGGCTGTTTTCGCTGGTCCATCACCACAGTTCGCTGTCGCGTCTTGCGTGAGCGGACGCGAGCAAACACCGGTTTCGGGAAGAATAAGATTGACGGTATTTGCAGCAATCGCATCTCCTGCGAGGGCAGCTACGACAGATCTAGCTTGCTCGTAACCAGTAATCATCAGAAAGTTTGGCGCTCTGCCATAACTTTTAATACCGACGATGTAGAAACTGGACTCAGGGTGACTGAGTTCACGATGTCCATGAGGACGAACTGTACCGCACGAGTGCAAATTCGGATCAATCAGAGACCCAATCGCACGTGCGCATTCGAGAGCCGGGTCGATTTCCAATCGGACTTCGCGAAGAAATGTAAAATCAGGTCGTTGGCCGGTCGACACGACGACCAAATCGAACTCATCCTTGCTGCCGTCCACGGTGTGAACAACAATCTTTTCGCCGCGCGTTTCTACTTTGCTGACCGCCACATTCGAACGCTGCTCAATACTTCCTGATTTCACCAATTTCTGGAGAAGCAAGCCCAGCGCACCGCGCTCGGGGAGTTTGTCTGCGTCACCACCCCCATAAACGCGTGTAAGCGTGCCTGACCGAGTACCCCACACGATCGAGGTTTCAGGTGTTTCGATTTTCAGCTGGGACAGATCGACGATCACGTTCGCTGCTGAATGACCTGCTCCAACGACGAGTACCCTCTTACCTTCGAAGATGGATCGGTCGCGGCCTAAAACTTCGGGAGTGCCGTAAATGATGCGGTCACGATTACGCTCTTCACCGATCGCAGGAAGCCCGTTTACGCCTAGTGGATTCGGATTTGTCCATGTTCCTGAGGCATCGATAACCGCACGACCGAGATACTCCACGGTGTTGTCTGCGCTGTCGCTGACTGCAACTGCGAATGGTCGCTCGTCACGTCCTGAGGTTTTCACCTTATCCATACCGTGTCGCGATACGCTCACGACACGTGAATTCAGGCGAAGTGCTTGAGCAACCGCTGGGACACGTGAGAGCGGCTCTAGATACTCTTCGATAAGCTCTCGGCCAGTCGGATAAATTTCACCATCCGGTGCGGACCAGCCGAGCGAAGCAAGAAGAGAAGCGGCTTCTTTGTTGATATTGTATTTCCACGGCGAGAACAGTTTGACGTGCTGCCAAGTTCGTACGCTAGCAGCGATCTCCGCACCAGCTTCTAGAATCAACACCGGCATGCCGCGGCTTATGAGTTGCGCAGCAGTGGCCAAGCCAACGGGGCCAGCACCAATTACGATCGTAGGTAATTCGCGATTGCTCATGATAACGCCCTCGCCTTTACTTTCTTCGTGGCAGGCGCGCAGCCGGACGACCGTTTTGTCTGCGCCCCTTGGCAACAGTTCGCCGTTAGGAAGCCAAGCAAATCGTTCATTGTGTCGTATCGCGCTGCGTAGATCAGTGAGCGCCCCTCACGCCGAACCGTGACTAGCGCGGCATGCCGTAGTTTTTCAAAATGAAACGACAAAGTGTTCGGCGCGAGATCCAGCCTGTCGGCGATCTCTCCCGCAGCAAGCCCATCAGGGCCCGCTTCCACCAGCAAACGAAACGCGTCTAGCCGGTTGTCCTGTGCGAGGGCAGCCAATCCAGCGATTACGTCTATCTTTTCCATAGTTCAACGAGTATTGAAATGTAGTGGAATTGTCAATAGACTTCTGAAGTACACTCCCAAAGGTCTCTAAATGAAGTACCTAACCGGTCGACGACTAACAGCCGCGATGAGCTTGGCGCAGGTCTGCAACCTACTGCCGCATGTCGTGGTGCCTGCGATCATGGCCCAGCATCTGATGCCGCTATGGGGCTTGAGCGCGTCACAGGCGGGCCTAATGGCGAGCGCCTATGCGCTCGGTTACATGCTCGTCGTTCCAGTTCTCACTACGCTAACCGATAGGTACGACGCTCGTTTGATTTTGATGGCTGGGTCCGCCGTAAGCGGATTGGCAACGATTGGATTCGGACTTTTCGCAGATAATCTACTCTCTGCCTCACTTCTCTGGGCGATAGCGGGCGCCGGCTTCGGCGGCGCCTACATGCCGGGGCTTCGGGCACTCACCGACAGATTGCCGGAAGGTGACGTGTCGCGAAGCATCACCCTTTACACCTCAAGCTTTTCGATCGGCGTCGGTCTTTCTTTCTTAGTTTCTCAGCTCGTCGCAGAACAATATGGCTGGCGCGCAGCATTCGTTATTACCGGGATTGCACCGATAGCGATGATACTGGTCGCTGCCTTTCTGAAGCCCTACACACCAACGCGCTCTACTGGGCATCCACTCAATTTCCGACCGGTCCTACAAAACAGAAAGGCGCTTGGATTCATCTTCGCATATGGCGCTCATTGTTTTGAGCTTTACGGCATCCGTACATGGATTGTTCCGTTCTGGATTTATGTTACAGCACAAAGTGCGAATAGCCCTTTGCTTGGTGCGATTACTATCAGCGTGGTAACTACGATGATCGCGCTCCCCGCCAGCATTCTAGGGAACGAGGCTGCAATTCGATTTGGACGCCATAAAGCAATTTCGCTCGTGATGTTGTCGTCCGCGTTGCTGATATTGATGATCGGCTTCGGAGCGAACCTGTCACCTTTGCTGTTGCTGCCATTGGTGATCCTACACGGCATCTCTGTTTCTGCGGATTCCGGTGCTCTTACGTCGGGCATGAGTCAAAGCGCGGCGCCAACGCACCGCGGAGCCACGATGGGTCTTCACACGACCGTTGGCTTTTTGGGTTCGGCGCTAGGAGCCTGGGGAACAGGCGTAGCGATTGATCTTGCCGGTGGACCCAATGCAGGGGCCGGCTGGTCCGCTGGCTTTGCGTTGCTCGCAGTTATCGTGACGCTCGGCCCAATTGCTTTGTGGTGGTCGCGGCGGATGACTAAGGCAGATTGAGCTTCGGTAGCTTTTTCTCGTCGATAGTTTCGTTACGTTTGATTACTTCGTGATTCGCCAAGATAAAGGCAATAACTGCGAGCTTTTGCTTTTCGTTAATCGCAGCGGGGTTATCGAACGGCATAACGCCGACGTTGTACTCATACAATTCATCAGCAGTTTTGAATTTTTTGATCTGGGATTGTTTACCCCAGAGAGGCGTAGCAAACCCCTCTCCTCCCTGACCATTTGCACCATGGCATCGTGCGCAGTGTTGCTTAAACAGCTCCGCGCCCTGCGCCACCTGCGGACTATCTTGGGCGCTTGCCGCTGAAGAGAGCGCCATTGCGAGTGCCAAGACTAACAACCGGACTGCAACCATGTGGAAGGCTCCGAAAACTTGAAATGGTGAGCCGGCCCTTTTACGGGCCGGCTCAGTGCTTCACGGGAGGATTCAGACGACGTTGATACGGAATTTCGGGATCGAGCCGTTGGCCATGCCGAGCAAGTTGGCAGGCTGTGTCGCCGGCTGACTGTATCCAGAGTTATCCGTCGTACGGGTTTCGATGGTGTGCTCACCCTTGGTCGCGTTCCACGGGAACTCAAAGCGCACCCAGGTGTAGCGACCGAGATTCGGAGCCAAGATCCGCGCTTGCTGCCACGGACCGTTGTCGATCTTGTAGCTCACCGCACGCACGCCGTGTTGCGGACCCCACGCATAGCCTCGCATGGTCTGGGCGCCGGCGTTGAGCGTTGGAATCTCACCCTTCTTCAGCGGATAGTTTGCCGGCACGTTTGGTGTTTTTTCCAGAACCAGCGGCACCGTGATCGTCGACTGCGGCGGCATCCAGGTGACCATCGGTCCCTTGATATCGTCCTTAGTCACGTCGATGAATTCATCACTCTCGGCGAACTCAGGACGTTTGTAGGCTTCGCCGATGAACACCTCGCCTTTGGTGTTCAGACGACACCAGACGCGTTTGCTGGTGACGCGCATTTCGGTGAGCCATTTGATCGAGGCAGTACCGCCCCAACCCGGAACGATCATGCGTACCGGCGAACCGTGATCGGGCAGCAGGTCGTTGCCGTTCATCTGATAGCAGATGCCGATATCGTCGGGGCGCGACAGGATTTCGGAAACCGGCATCGGCCGGCCCATGTCCTTGCCGTCGACGCCGGACCAGAACAACGCAGTGCGCGCGTTCGGCGCAAGTCCGACGCGATTGATGATGTGACTCAGCGGGACATAGCGCCATTCGGCATTACCGATCGCGCCGAGAACCCAGCTACCGCCAGTCACTTCCTTGCCGGTGTAGCCCTGCACTTCCCAAAATAGATTGCGGGCGTTGCCGTGACACTGCATGTTCGAAATGATCGTGCGCGACGGCATCTTCAGGAGATCGTTGTAGGTGATCTCCATGGGGTTCTTCACGCTGTCGCCGTGGATCTTCATCTTCCACTTTTCGCGCTCCAGTTCCGGCTTTTCGGCTGCGACGGGTGTTGGATAGTGGTTGCGGATATAAAACTCCTCGACAGGCGTGATCCACGTCGAGAAGTCCCAGTAACGGCCCGAACGCACGGTCGCGCCGATGTTCAGAAGCCGATCATCCGGTTTGCGGAGAATAACTTTCGCTGGCCCTGTTGCAGGGGGTGGGGTTTGCGGTGCTTGCGTTTGAGCGACTGCCGCTGCTGGCGCACTTACGGCCGCTGCAAAGGCGCCTGCTGATACGAAAAATTGCCGGCGATCGAGATGCGGTCCTTTGCGCAATACGTCCTTTACGATTTCGTCTTCTTGTGCACGCCTTTTTGTTTCGACGTTCGACATCATTGCCTCCCCACGGGCCAACGCCCTGTTCATTCGCGTGCGAGCCATCGCAAGCACTGCCAGTAGGGATTGCAACGCGTGTGCCATCTCGCAAAAGCGAAACAGCATTTGAATCATTGATCTTTTTTCGTGGCGATATGTGATTTGTCCGGCACGACGGACTCAACGTCGCTCTCAGTCCGATAATTCGGACTCAGGAGCGGATGCCGAGCTTTTTGATTTTTTCGAAGAGCGTTGACCTAGATACCGCTAGCAACTCTGCTGCTGCATCAACGTTCCCGCTTGTTTGGGTAAGAACGCTCTTGATCCTTCTGCGCTCCGCATCGTCCCTCGCTTGCGCTAGGGTAATGACTGAGCCTTCCTCGTGATCCGGCCCTGTACGATCTGGGAAAAGGTCAGCAACACCGAGCCAAGGGCTTTCTGACAAGGCTACTGCTCGCTCTACACGATTGCGTAGTTCTCGAATGTTTCCTGGAAAATCATAAGAAAGCACTTCAGATTGGGCCGCGGTCGTAAGGCCCTTAACATCTCTACCAAACCGTTCGGAGAACTCACCGATAAAGCGTAATGCGAGCGGTACGATATCGTCTCGCCGATCTGTGAGTGGTGGAATCGCTACTTCAATTACACTCAAGCGGAAGAATAAATCGTCACGGAATTTTCCGACTTCAACGAGCGACTGAATATCTGCGTTGGTCGCCGCAACGATTCTAGCGTTCGATTTGAGCGTCAGTGTGCCGCCTACCCGCGAAAACGTGCGCTCTTGAAGCAGACGAAGGAGTTTCGACTGAATTGAAAGTGGGAGTTCCGTGACTTCATCCAGAAACAGAATTCCCGCCTCAGCACGTTCGACGTAGCCCATGTGTCTGGAGTGAGCGCCGGTAAAAGACCCGCGCTCGTGACCGAACATTTCACTCTCAAGTAATTCGCGGGGGATCGCGGCGCAATTTACCGCAACGAATGGCTGATCTTGCCGACTGCCAATCTGATGCAAAAATCTTGCTGCTACTTCTTTGCCAGAGCCGCTTGGGCCAGTGAGAAGAACTGTGGAGTCAATATCGGCCACTCGTCGAAGTAGACCCTCCACCTTAAAGATCGATTTCGAATCACCGAGTACCGCGCCGTCTGTTTGTTTCCAACGCGGTGCAAGCAGTGTCGCCACGCGCTCAAGAAAGGGTTCGATTTCGAAAGGCTTAATTACGTAGTCGGCTGCACCCGCTTTCATCAATCGAACCGCTTGTTCAACATCCCCGTAGCCTGTGATGAACAGCGCTGGCACCCCGCTGAGACTCGACCCGAGAGACCTAAAAATCTCTTCGCCACTCATATCGGGCAGGCGAATGTCAAAAACCAGAATGTCCGCGCCAAGGTGCGGGATACGCTTCAACGCATCCTGACCAGTACGAAGCCATTCGACGCGATAGCCTCCAACGGCGAGCCAGTCGACGAGTGACTGACCCATGATCGGGTCGTCCACGACCAAAGCCACCAGTGGCCCGAAGTCACGCTGCGGTTGGTATTGCGCTGATGCTAACATGATAAGGGACTCTTACCTCGATACGCGTTCCATGAGATGCATCTATCGAAACACTTCCGCCAAGTTCCGAAACCAACCTAGTCACGGTCCAAATACCTAACCCTCCAGCCGTAGGGATGCTTAGCTGAGCTTCGCCAGAGAGAATTTTTAGTTGTTCTTCGGGCAATCCGGGGCCCTCGTCCTGAATTTCAATTTTCAAAACTCCGTTGCTTGAAGAGCAACGAAAACGAACCGTCGCCCCGATCGGCGAAGCTTGGCAAGCGTTCAAAAGAAGATTGAGTGCAATCTGCCGAATTGATTGTGCCCGCACAGGTACCGACGTATCAAGACCATTGTCCCATTGTAGCGCGAGCTTTCTGCGTTCTGCCTCGCTTGCAACTAGGAAGCGCAAGTCCTCAACGTCTGTACCTGAAATGTCGGTCAAATCCGCACGACCACGCCATACGTCGAGCGATGCTTTCACAACGTTACGAATTCCAGTCAGTCCACGTTCCAGTAGGTTTGCTGCTTTCTCCCGTTGCGTCGGATCGTCTCCGTGTCGCTGGATCATCCGAACGGCATTTAGCATTCCGCCAAGTGGATTATTCACTTCGTGCGCTACGGCAGAGGCATATTTGCCGATTAACGATGCGCGTTCCTCGCTCGCGAGCCGTTGCAGCAACAATTCTCGATCTATCACTGCAGTCGCGGCGGCGTTGTAGCGACGGTAGGCTTTTCCTGCCTCACTATCAGGCGGTGGTAGTTCGCTCTGTGGCACGATCGGAAACCGGCCGTCAGAATTTTCGGCGAGAAGCTCCGAGAGCCTTGTTAGCGGTTGCATGGTGCGGCGTACCAGCACCCAGCCGACGAGGGAGACAAAAAACGTTAGAAGTGCATTAAACCCGATTAGCGCCCAAAGCGTTTCTAAGCGTGCTTTTTGAATGTGCGTCACATCGACAAGTGCTGCGACAAAACCCACATAGACGCCCGCCTCATTCATTTCGCGCTTGATCCAGATCGCTCCTCTAGGATCATCGAGATCCAGAGCCGAACTCAACTTAAGCAGCTCTGCTGGTGGCTGCGAGCCAATGGGAAATTGTTCCGGATTGGAGGAAGCCAGCACTTTTCCATCAGCCCCGATTACGACAGTAACGCTCGCTTTTACTGCCGAATAGCGCTCGCGCGCGCGATCCAAAACATCAAACACCTCCCAAGGATCGCGCCGAATGACGTAGGGCTGAAGCGCGGTTGCGAGCCCCTGCAGAAAGACGCTTTTCAGTTCCTGCAAATGCGTTTGCTGGGAATCCTCTAGCCGATCGAGAACCGCCTTTGAGATGCCGGCTGCTACAACGACCATCATAGCGGCGAGCAGAACCGGCACCTTTACCGAAGTGGGCCAGCGCGATGGGCGGAACCACAACATCACGCGTCTTTCCGTACGCGCTGCCACGATAGTGCGATGCTATCGAACAAACTTGCAGGCTCTCGGCTAAACCCGTCCAGTTTTAGCAAAGAAAGAATACGTTTTCCGGCTGGATCGGTAGGCATCGATATCAAGGCATTCGCGATTTCCTGAACGACCAGCTTGTCGGCGTTCCGAGCAGCAGCAACCGGTGGAAATCCCATCTCTTCTGATTTGCGCAAGACCTTCGTTTTAGCAATGAGGCCCGGCTCGAGCTCACGCATGACCTCCCAAACGTATCCGTCGACCGATCCCGATTGCGCAAGCCCAGAACCAACCGCGCGAATGACGTTACGATGCCCGTAAGCAAAGAATGTTTTCGAGAAAAACGTAGTTGGCGTTTCTCCCATCTCCGCGAGCCAGGCGCTTGTTACGAGATGACCAGAATTGCTGTCGGGATCAGAAAAGACGTGAATTCCACCTTTGGTGTCTTTTGGATCAGAAGCACTGCTTGAGGACTGCGCGATTAGATACGCCTGGTACTTCGGAGCCCCTCGGTAGACTGGCACTGCGACTAACTGAAGTTGCGCTTTGTTTTGAATAAACGGCAAACCGCAAATCCAGGCAGCGTCGAGTTGGCCAGCGAGCAACAACGACGTGATTTCCATATAGGTCCGTCTTTTTACGAGACTGACGTTGCTCGAAAGCTTTTCACTAAGGTAATG
>CAZGMU010000096.1:12425-12982 GCA_964526975.1 uncultured Planctomycetaceae bacterium | reverse complement strand
GCCACCCGGAATTCCCGGACAGCCTCAACTATCCGCTCCACATGGTCAGGCCACGGCTTGGGCAGACTTGGCCGGAGATCCCGAAAGCATATGCAGCACGGGCGTGGTCATCATCGTCGTGACCAAGGCCATGATGACCATCATCGCGAAGAGTGTCGGCGAAATGACGCCCATTTCCAGGCCGATGTTGAGGACGACCAGTTCCATTAGCCCCCGGGTATTCATCAGAATGCCGAGCGCGGTCGACATTTGCCAATCCAGGCCGGTGACTCGTGCCGCGGCCAACGTTCCGCCAAATTTACCTAGCGTGGCCACTAGAATAATCAGTGCTGTGAATCCCCAGGCCTGCCAGCCTGAGACCAACCCGATCTCGGTTCGCATTCCAGTGTAAGCGAAGAACGCGGGCAGCAGCAGGATCTTTACGATATCTTCCAGCTTGTGCTGGAAATCGCGGGCTACATCGGAATCGTGAGGAATAACAGCCCCGAGCAAGAACGCGCCGAAGATCGCATGGATGCCAATCCATTCGGATGTCATCGCCGAAAACAACCGCAACG
>CAZGMU010000096.1:0-12415 GCA_964526975.1 uncultured Planctomycetaceae bacterium | reverse complement strand
AAACCGCCATCCGTTGTTGCGGCGCACTGGCATTGTGCCCGAGAAAGCGAATCGCCAGCGGACGCACCACCAGCAGCATGATGGCGATGTAGCCGAGAGCGTACAAAATTGTTTGAACCGCACCGCCGACTTCGGCCTGGGCAATGCCCACGACGAAAGCGAGCAGGCACCAGGCGGTCACATCATCGATCGCCGCGCAACTGATCGCGACGACGCCCAGCGGCGTTTTTTCTATATGCCGATCCGTAAGAATGCGAGCGAGTACCGGAAAAGCGGTGATCGACATCGCAATTCCCATGAAGAGCGCGAAGCTCATGAACGGCTTGCCAGCCGGCGCATAAAGTGGAAACAGCCATAAAGCCAGCGTTACACCCAATAGAAATGGCACGAGAATGCTTGTATGTGAGATCGCAATGGTCGCATGGGCACGTGATTTGATCAGGCCGGCGTTAAGCTCGAGGCCGACCAGGAACATATAGAGGATGACGCCGATCTGGGCGATGATGCCCAAATAGGGTGCGACATTCGCCGGCAAAATAAAATGTTGAGCCGCGGGCCAAATCTGGCCCAACAGCGATGGCCCCAGCATGATGCCCGCCACCATTTCGCCAATCACGCGCGGCTGCCCGAAATAGGCGAACAGTTTTCCCATCCAGCGACCGAGCAGCAGAATCGACACGAGCGCAAGGAGCACATGATACAATGGGCTCAATCCATGCGTCGCTCCGGCCGCTGCCGCTTCCACACCAGCATTGGTAGTGGCCGGCGCCAGGCTTTGTCCATAGAGGAGCACGCCCCAGATCAAGCCGATAAAAACAATCGCAACGACGCCGTAAGCTCCTACAATGCGCCAGGGCGACGAATCATGAGAATCCGATGCCATACTGGATGCGCTACTGCTCATATTCGGGCTCCTGGGGCTGGACCCGAATTGTGCCGCCGCCAGCGGAAATCGGTCAATATCAGCTACTAGCTAATTCCGAACTTTCCGACCGAAAGGCGTAGACAACTGTCTCTTAGGCCCAGGTGCCGCTTCCCGCGCTGGCCACAACCCGTTCGATCACTCGCATATTCGCGATAGCATCGGCCAGTGGCGTTGGTACCGGTTGGTCGTCCAGAATCGCTCGCGCGAAGGCGTCTGCTTGTAGCGTGTACTGGTCACACACATCGAAATGTATCTCTTCCGCTGGACCAAACTCCGCACCAGTCTGGAGCCACATTCGGCAAGGCTTATCGGGCGGAGCATTGAACGGAATCTCGATTTCGATCCGACCTCGGGTTCCAAAAATATTTACCCGCTGATAAGGCGCGATTTGCGTGCCGCAGGTAAACGTCGCGGTGCCCGCGGCGAACTCCAGCACCGCCGACGTCAGCCGATCGACCTGCATATCGGGGTCCATCTCGATGTGTGACATCACGCGCACCGGCTCGGCGTCGAATAGGAACCGCGAGAGTGAAATCGGATAGCAGCCGATATCCATCAGTGCCCCGCCGCCGATGCCGGGCTGATTGCGGATATTGCCCGGGTCATCGTTGAAATACGAAAACTGCGTATCGATCGTCCGCAACTCGCCGATTTGCCCTTCACGAACGATCCGGCGAGCCGCCTGCCACTGGGGATGAAAGCGATACATGAACGCTTCCATCACTTTCAAATTTGGCTGGGCCGCGGCCACATTGGCCAACTCTTCCGCTTCCAGGACAGATAGCCCAATCGGCTTCTCGCACAACACATGCTTGCCCGCCTCAATGGCCCGCAGCGACCACGGCACATGCATATGATTGGGAAGCGGAATGTAGACAGCGTCGATATTCGGATCGGCGAGCAGTTCGTCGTAGGAACCATACGCCCGCTCGATTTGGAGCTTGGTGGCGACTTCCTTCGCGTGGCTCAGTTCCCGCGAAGCAATCGCGACGACCGATCCAAGCTCGCTCCGCTGCGTCGCCGGAATAACCTTCTCGCGACCAATCTTGGCGGTGCTCAGTACGCCCCAGCGAATTTTTTTCATTTCAGCCATCCAGCCCAACAATCCATATGTAGCCACAAAAAACACGAAAAGCACAAAAAGTTTTTGGCGACTTTTTGTGCTTTTCGTGGCTACTTTCCTCTAATCACGCGTATCATGGCTTCTCATAAGCACAATAGATACGCTACTAGATCGCTCTTCTCCTGTTTCGTCAACTTCGTGTCCAGCACCAGGTTGAAAAACTCCACCGTGTCGTCGAGCGTCAACAGCCGGCCATCGTGATGGTACGGTGGCGAATCCTTGATGCCGCGTAGCGTAAACGTCTTGATCGGCCCGTCCTGCATGTTGCGTTGGCCGTTGATCGTCTCGACCGTGTAGAATCGCTCCAAGTGCAAATCGTGCATTTGGTGATCGGTGAACGCCGGCCCGGTGTGACACTCGGCACAGCGACCTTTGCCGTGGAATATCTTCTCACCGGCCAGCTCATTTTCGGTGGCTTTACCCGGAATTAGCTTGCCGAACACATCGAGCTTCGGCGCCGGCGGAAAATCAAGCATGTTCTGCATCTGGGCCATCATCGAAACCGCGGACGAGCGGTCCGGCAGAAACAGCCCTTTCTTCGCCGCTGTTACGTGGTCGCCGTCGAAATACGCCGTCCGCTGCTCGAATTCCGTGAAATCCTCGATCGACCGCAACGATCGCTTGGAGCCGTGAACCTGTTGATTGAACATTCCCCGCAAGCTCACCGTTTCAATGCGGAACCGGTTCTCCTGCGGCCGCGTGTCTGGGTTCTCATGGAACGTGCCGTTCGTGTGGCCGTTGACGTGACAATCGAAGCACGTGACACCCAACTGCGGGTCATGGACCTTGCGGTCTTCCGTTTGATTGAATTGCTGCTGGGGCTGCGGCGTCAGCAAGAGTCGCATCCCTTCCATCTGCACCGGCGTCACCTTGCCATACAGTAATTGGTAATAGTTCTTGATCGTCATCACCTGCCCTTGCGACACATCGCCCAAGTCGGGCCGGCTGGTAAGAAACATCGGTGGCGGAAACTCCGGCGTGAAGTGATCCGGCAAGTCGAAGTCCACATCGAACCGCTGCAGGTCGCGCCCCTCCTGCTTCTTGATCTCGTCGATCTGCTGTTTCGGAAACACCATGCCGCCCACCATGTGCTTCACATGTGGCAGCGGTCGAAATCCCATCGGAAACAAATTCTGCTGCTTGATTTGTTCCGGCGTCATGCTGCTCAACTGATCCCAAGTCGCTCCGCTAGGCAGCTTTACACGGACGCCCTGCTGCACCGCCTTCCGTTTGCCGCTCATCTGTGCTTGCGACGGAGCGTTGTTCAAGTCGTACCGCTTTTCGAGCAGTGCCTGCTGACGCGCCTGCACCGCGCCCTTCTCGCTCGTGTCGGCTTTGAAGACTTCCTCAAACGGCTTGGTTGGAACGACCGGCATGTAGGTCTGGTCTTGCGGTGGAGCCGCCGTCGCTGCCTCCACAACTGCCAGTCCAATGATGCCCGCCAGCACGCGAGCCAAGTGTGAACAGAAACGGCGACGATTGGTCAACCAGTACATCCGCGACATGGAACAGCCCTCGCATTTGTGAAACTTTGAAATCAACAATGCGTCTAGTGGTTTGTCAGCTCTGATTTTGGTGGTAGCTGAATTCGCAAGAATTCGGTCCCGGCCGTGTGGGCCGGGCTCTTGCGAGTCCAGCTACACCCTCAAATCAACTTTGACAGACTATTAGAAGTACTCAGGTCGGTTGCTAACCGCAAAGATGAAGCCTTTTCAAAACAAAATCAAGTAATGGCGGTGCCAAGATTTTTTCTGCCCGCTATGCTGATTCCACGATGTCAGCCGAAAAGCGCCGCGCGGCTTCCAAGCGACCCGACTGGCATATAATGAATCACCCGGCGGTTTACCGCGAGTTTTTCTTTCTTGTTGAGAAACCTTCTCATGACGACACAAGCAAACTCTGGCCTGTCGATCGGCGAATACCTGATCCGCCGGCTGCAAGACTACGGCATTCGCGATGTCTTCGGTATCCCCGGCGACTACATCCTCTCGTTTTATACGATGCTCGAAGAGAGCCCGCTGCGCGCGATTGGCTGCACTCGCGAGGATTGCGCCGGTTTCGCCGCCGACGCCTACGCTCGCGTCAACGGCATGAGCGCCCTCTGTGTGACCTACTGCGTCGGCGGCCTCAGCGTGTGCAATTCGATCGCCGGGGCTTATGCCGAGAAGTCTCCTGTCGTCATGATCACCGGTTCGCCTGGACTTCGTGAACGAATTCACAATCCCCTGCTCCACCACATGGTTCGCAACTGGCGAACCCAGTATGACGTTTTCGAAAAGCTCTGCGTCGCTGGTACCGAACTGGCCGATCCGCTCACCGCCTTCAGCGAAATCGACCGCGTGCTGGCCACCTGTGCCCGCTATAAGCGGCCGGTCTACATTGAGATTCCACGCGATATGGTCCATGTCCGGCCAGACACCGCCCCTCCCTACAAACAGCCCGAGGTTCGCAGCGATACCCGCGCGTTGGACGAAGCCGTCAGCGAAACGGTTGCCCGTATCCAAAATGCTCGTCAGCCTGTGCTACTCCTTGGCGTCGAAATCCATCGCTTCGGCCTGCAAGAGGAAGCGGTCAAGCTGGCTGAGGAGTCGGGCATCCCGATGGCCGCCACGATGCTTGGCAAGGGTGTTGTCGCCGAAACTCACCCACTCTACATGGGCCTCTACGAGGGCGCGCTCGGCAACAGCGAAGTCACCAAGTACGTCGAAGCCAGCGATTGTGTCATCATGCTTGGCACGTTCATGACCGACATCAACCTCGGCATCTACACCGCCGAACTCGATCTGGGCGATTGCATCTACGTCACCAGCGAGCAGTGCCGCGTTCGCTACCATCATTACCATGATGTGCAACTGGCCGATTTCGTGCGCACGCTCGCCAGCCGCCACCCGCGCCCGAAGAATCCCCCGCCACCCGCTCCCACCGATTATCGCAAGGAACCGTTCACACTTCGACCGAACGATCGCATCACCATTACGCGCATGATCGATCGTCTCGATGAGCAACTCGAAGACGGCACCGTCGTCATCGCCGATGTCGGCGATTCCCTATTTGGCGCCACCGAGCTGACCACTCGCGGCAAGACTGAATTCATCAGTCCCGCCTATTATACCTCGATGGGCTTCGCCGTGCCGGCCGCTCTCGGCGTTCATGTTGCTCGGCCGGGCGCTCGCGTGGTCGCCATCGTCGGCGACGGCGCTTTTCAGATGACCGGCATGGAGTTTTCCAATCTCGTCCGCTACAAGTTCCCGTCGGTTGTAATCGTTCTCGACAACCTTGGCTACGGAACCGAGCGCCTTCTTCACCCGGGCGATTGGGAATTCAACAACATCCATCCCTGGCAGTACCATCGCCTGCCCGAGCTGGTCGGCGGCGGCAAGGGCTACCTCATCCGCACCGAAGGCGAGTTCGACCACGCGCTCAACGCCGCCTGGAAAGAACAGTCATCACCAAGCATTCTGCAAGTGATCATCGACCAACAAGATTCCAGCCGCGCGCTCGCCCGCATGGCCGAGCGCATGAGTAAAACCGTCGTCCAAAATTAACCGCCACTCAGCCGCTTGCGGCTTAGCGCGACTTCCTAGGCAAAGCCGGCTTCGAACTCTCATGCTGCACCCGCTTGAGCAGTTCCTTCATCTCCGCCACCACGGCCGCCTTGCTTTCATCCTTTGCCAAATTCTTATACTCATGCGGATCCTCCGCATGATCATACAGTTCGCTCCCCAACTCCCCGCCGTTCCACTCTGTATATCGCCACCGCTCGGTTCGCACGCTCCGCCCCATCGCTAGCGGTTGCGCCGTCGCCTGATCCGTTCCCCGCTGCACCTGTGAGTAGGCCGGCCGGTCCCATTTCGCATCCGGCTTCTTCAGCAGCGGCACGAGCGACTTCCCCTCGGGTTTGTCTTTGTTCTTTGGCTGCGGAAGGCCACACAGCTCGATCAGCGTCGGATAAATATCGAGCAGCTCCACCGTGCGCGGCGAGCTTCCCCGTCCTTCGATCCCCGGCCCGGCAAAAATCAGCGGCACCCGATTCGCCTCCTCGAACAATAGCTGCTTCTGCCACTGCCCATGCTCACCGAGCAAAAACCCATGATCGCTGACGAATATCACCACCGTGTTCTTGTCCAATCCCAACCGTTCGAGCGCTTCCATTAGCCGACCGACTTGCGCATCGACGAAACTGATCGCTGAATAGTACCCCCGCATACAATCCTTCAAGTCGCTATCGGATAATCCATAGTTCGCCGGCCGAATCGTCAGCGCCACCGCCGGCACATGATTAAGGTCGCCAGGCACGCTCGGCGCCAACCGAATGCTCTCCTTCGGATACAACCCAAAGTATTTCTTCGGCGCGATGAACGGCACATGCGGCCGAAAGAAGCCCGCGCCCAGAAAGAACGGCCGCTTCTCCTTCGCAAATCGTTCCAAGAGGCGAATCGAATCGGTCGCGCATTGCCCGTCGGTCTGCTCCTCGTCGGCGCTATCCATGTCGAGCCAGCTCATCGAGAACCCGAGCGTCTTTCCGGTGCCGCGCGTGAGCAGGTGAATCTCATCTTCTTCGTCTTTATCGCGTCCTCGCGTATTGATCGCCAGATCCCACGAATCGGAATCGTCCATCCCGCCGCTCCCGATCTGCCGCGGCACGCCATAGTGATAAATCTTGCCGACGCGCGCCGAAAAATATCCGTTGTTCTTGAAGTGCTGCGGCAACGTCGTAATCCGCGGATGCCCCTGCCGCAAGTTGGTTTTCAAATCGTAAACCTGGAGCGTGTCGGGCCGCAGCCCCGTCATCATCGAAGCCCGACTTGGGTTGCACAGCGGAAACTGGCAGTAAGCCCGCTCAAACCGCACCCCCCGCTCCGCCAATCGATCAATGTGCGGCGTCTTCACCGGCGTATCGCCGTAACAGCCCACGTTCATGTTCATGTCGTCCGTCATGATGAGCAACACATTCGGCCGCTCGGCAGCGACCACGGGTAACGACAACCATCCCACGACGATAACGTGAACAAGCGTTTTTAATTGCATAGGAGTAACCAACCACAGGTTATTTTTCGGGGCTTCTTTATTATAACATGTGTTATAATAAGATTATGGAGGTCCGCATGACTACCACATTGAAACTCACGACCGTTGGCAGTTCAACCGGGGTCGTTCTTCCAAAAGAAATTCTCGAACGACTACGTGTCAGTAAGGGTGATGTTCTGCATGTCGTCGAAACGCCAAACGGGATCGAGCTTACGCCCTATGACCCACAGTTTGCCGAGCAGATGGCTGCTGCCGAGCAAGTAATGCGCTCGGATAGAAATGTGCTAAAGAAACTTGCTGAATAACAGCGAGGCGAGTATGAAGGAGCCGCGCTGGTTACAAGATATTGTCGTAACGGCAATTCACCGCCGCCAGCTTGCCGAGCATGGCGGGCTCGACGGCATTCGTGATCCCGGAATGTTGTCGTCCGCCCTTGCGCGCCCGAAGAATACATTTGCTTATTCCGATCCTAAACCCGACCTTGCCCAACTTGCCGCGGCATATGCGTTCGGGATCATCAAGAATCATCCGTTCGTCGATGGGAACAAACGGACTGCTTATGTGCTTTGTCGTACTTTTTTGCTGATCAACGGTCATGACATCGAAGCAACTGAAGCTGAAAAATATCAAACATTCCTAGCCCTTGCTGAAGGATCAATCAACGAAGCTCAACTCGTCGACTGGATTCGCTCCAAGCTCACTTGAGTTAATTTGCCGCGAGGTGCGCGCGTAGTTGCCTCGCAAGTAGACGGATACAATCAATGCATGGAAGTAGGACTCTACTACCTCTGGGCCCTCACCCTCCTCGCCGCTTGCGGCTTGGCTTGGCTCACCAACCTCATCGGCCTTCCCGGCAACTGGCTGATCCTCGGCTCCGCTGCTCTCTTCGCCTGGCTCGTCCCGCCCGATGCCGCCCACGGCCTCTCCTGGACTGCTGTCGCTGTCCTCGCCGGCCTTGCCATTCTGGGCGAAATCGCTGAATTCGCCGCTGGCGCCGCCGGCGCTGCCAAAGAAGGAGCGGGCAAACGCAGCGTCGCCCTCGCCATGTTCGGCGCATTTGCCGGTAGCATCCTCGGCATTGCCATCGGCGCGCCGATCCCGGTTCTCGGCTCGTTTGTGATGGCTTTGCTCGGCGGCGCAGCCGGCGCCTTCTTCGGCGCCTATCTTGGCGAAGCCTGGAAAGGCCGCCCTCACGACGCCCGCGTCGCCGTCGGTCGCGGAGCGTTCACTGGTCGCATCTGGGGAACCGTCGCGAAACTAGCCGTCGGCGCGATCATGCTCGTCATCGCTGCCTGGGATGCCTTCTTCAATTGAAGTCGTGCAACCCAATTCGGTTTCTTCCGACTCAAGAAACCCAGCGGCATGCCGGTTCGCAAAGGCTCGCTCGGCATCGCACAACCGTCACAACCGCTACTCTCTATTTCCGCCCGGCGTATCTGCGCGTGGTAGAGTTTCATTGGCCGCGGCATGGTTGCCGCATCCTGTCGTTCCTATCTGTAACGGGCTGCTGCATGACGTCCCCATTAGTATTTGATACTACTTCGCCATTCGATCCTCCGTTTGTTCCTGTCCTACCACTGCCAGGTGTCGACAAATCAAGGCCCGTCGATCGACAAGCCGATCGTTCGGCGCCGTCGCTGCCGACTGTTTTTTCGTTGCACTTAATCAACGGCGAATATTATTCCGGCGCCGAACGAGTGCAAGACTTGCTCGCCAAACAATTGCCCCATCACGGTTGCGAGGTTGGCTTTGTCTGCGTCAAACCCGGCAAATTTCCCAGCGCGCGCGAAACAAAGACGACGCCGCTCATGGAAATGCCGATGCGCGGCCGGTTCGATCTGCGCGTGGTCAATCGAATTGCCGAGTTGGTGCGGAGCGAAGATTACGATCTGATTCACGCCCATACACCGCGCACCGCGCTCATCGGCCGATTGGCCGCTCGAAAGGCAGGCGTCCCGTTTGTTTATCACGTACACAGTCCCGCTGGTCGCGATTCGACGCGTTGGTTGCTCAACCGAGTCAATGCCACGACGGAATGGCTTGTTGCGCGCAAGGCGGATCGCCTCATCGCCGTATCGCCTAGCATTCGCGATTACATGATCGGGCGCGGAATCTCGCCCGAACGAATCATTTGCGTGCCGAATGGCGTGCCCGCTTCTCCCAGCCAGGCAGAGCGCCGGCTGCCAGCTCGCAATTGGACGCTCGGCATGGTCGCTTTGTTTCGCCCGCGGAAAGGAGTCGAGGTGCTGCTGGAAGCGTTGGCAATGCTGCGGTCGCGCGATGTAAACGTACGTTTACGGGCCATCGGCGGATTCGAAACTCCGGAATATGAAACGCAAGTCCGCGCACTCGCCGACCGGTTGGGCCTGGCCGATGCGATCGATTGGATCGGCTTCACGCGAACGGTCGCGCGCGAGCTATCCAAAATCCACTTGCTCGCGCTGCCGAGCCTGTTTGGCGAAGGCCTGCCGATGGTCGTGCTGGAAGGGATGGCGGCAGGGTTGCCCGTGGTGGCATCACACGTCGAGGGAGTGCCGCAGGCCGTCGTGCAGCGTGAAACAGGCCTGCTCGTCGAACCGGGCAGCGTAAGCCAACTGGCCCATGCGATCGAGGAAGTCGTCGCTGGCCAGGTGGATTATGGCACGTTGAGCCGCGGCGCTCGCGCGCGGCATGCCGCGCTGTTTTCCGATGCGGCAATGGCCGCGGGCGTTGCGAATGCGTATCGCGAAATTTTGGCGGCTAAATAGCCCGGCCGTTTCGGTCGGAGACAGTGCGAAGCGACGTTGCGCGAATCGGTCGTTCATCGACCGACCCAAAATGGGCCGGCTATCTATCTACCGGGCAGGCGGCTGAGGTTGAGCTGCTTGCTGCATCGGCACGCTTTCCACGACGTGCTTCCAGCCAAACGGCACGCTGGGCCGTGAGAAAATCGCTTGGATTCGCGCGAGCGGATTGTTGATCGACGCGTTTGCCGTATCAAAGATATAAACGTGGCGGCTGCCGTTGGGCATAACCACTTGCATATTCAGTGGCAATAGCTGCTTGGCTTCAAGGTCGATGTCAATTTCGGTAAAGTCGGCCGCTTGAGCCATATTCTTCGGTTTCGCGATAATCCAAATCCGATTGGGATCCGTGTTCCGCTGATCGAGCCTGAGCCAATAACGTTCCTTTAACTTTATTGGATCGGCACCAAATAAGAATGGCAAGGGGCCATCGACGATCGCCTGCCCTTGCAGTTGCGGCGGGATCGGATATTCGACCAATTGCTTCAAGTCGGGACGATATTGGTACACCGATTTGCCGTCACATACCCAATGATCGCCAATGGCGTTCGGCTGTTCTATCCAACCTCCCCGCACCTCACCAGCAGGTTGGTCTGGCGCTGCCGGAGCCGCCTGCCATTTTTTCGTCTGGGTGATTTGAAAGCTGCCTTTATCAGGCTGATTGTAATTCAGTTCACCAGTGTTCATATACAGCGGCACCTGCGGAGACGGTCCGAAAACGGGGTCGTACTCGCGGCGCTCAAACTTGCACTGAAACGTTTTGATCGTTTTGTTCTTCAGTTGCCAGGCACCTAGCGTGGCGTCGAGGGCGGCCTGCTCCAGTGCATTCAGCCGAAACTCCTCGGGAACTTGCAATGCCGCGGGGGGCTGCGGGGCGACGGACTGCACTCCCGGCGCTTGCTGCACCGGCTGAGCGGCTTGTTGCTGCACATACGGAGCTTGTTGCGCAAACGCCTGAGCGACGGCGCACAAGATAATCAGAAAGGCAACAATCGGGCGGCGCGCAAAATGGTCCATTCGCGTGTCTCGCGAGGGTGGAAGAACGGAGCAAATTGGGCAGGAACTATAGCCGGCAGACGCTCAGCGGCCTATGCCGATTTAGAGGTTCCCAGAGCGTGTCTTATTGATGACGATGCTGTGAATGAGCCAAGCGAGCCGGGGCGTCCTCGCCCCCGTCGGCCAGATAATAAAGACCATCGTGCGTTTATCACCGATTGGAAACAATCTGCGTTTATCCGCGTTCATCTGCGGTTTCTTTGTAAAAAAGGGTTAAGGGCATAGCCCGTCGGGGCGGAGGACCGCCCGGCTCGCAAGCAACTGTCTCCATTGCAAAAACACGCCTCCGGCGGTGCTATCGCCTCACGTTATTCACAACGATCTTGACGCCCGTGGGCCGGCATGGGGAAGATGCTCGCCCCCACTATTCCCTTCAGCCGATGGATCGTTATGAAAACCGGCTCCATTTTCTTGAACCGCATCGCCGCTATCTTGGCGGCATGTGCCGCAATGCTTCTCGCTGGCGCGACCACTGCTCAGCAGGCGCCCGACCAGGGCGTCAAACAAGCCACCTTCACTCGCCAAGCAAAGGAAAACGCCGTCGAGCGCGTAACGTTCGCCAGGCAACTCGCACAAGTCGGCGATGAATCCGAACAAACGCTCGGCCTCGATCTGCGAATGAACATGACGATGCGCCAAGCCAATGAAATAGTTGGCAAGAACTTAACCACCGTCCATACGGATCAAAAACGCATTCTCACAACGACGGACATCGAAAACGGACGAGTCGTCGCCGTCCGATTGCAGTATCCCACCGCGACGAAACAAGAATCGATCCTGGAAGGGCTCAACGGCGGCCAACCCACCGTCGTGCCGCAGCCCGTTCAGGGAAAAACTTATCTTTGTCGGCGCGAAGCGGGCGAGAATGGCAAACTCATCATCACCGATGAAGCCGGCAATCAGCCTCCCGCCGAGGAATACGAAATTGTCTCGAAACAGATGCAGGCGGTTGGCCAGCCGAATCCGCTGGCCGGGTATCTCACGGGCCGCGAAGTTGCCGTGGGGGAGAAACTCGAGCTACCGAATCATGTGGCGAGCCAGCTTTTCAACCTGGGCGACAAGTTCGGCAAAGTTTCGCGATTCACGCTCACGCTCGAGCGCGTGCAGCAGGAAAACGGCGCCACCAGTGCTGTATTCCACGCGAATGTCGACGCGGTCTCCGCGGCTGCTACACAAATGCGATTGGAAGTCGAAGGGCCGCTCGTGGTCGATGTCGCAACTTGCCGAGCCCAGAAGTTCACCCTGATCGGACCAATCGGCATGTCCGAAACACGCGGCAGCTACAGCACGGCTTACCAGATCATCGGCACGGGCAAGCTGCAAATGAGCATCGCCTCGACCTATCGCGATGCGGCGCGGCGGTAGCTGCTGCCATCGCTATCTATTATCTATTGATAGCTGCGCAGCCAATGAGTCTTTGGGTGCCATGGCCACTGCTCGGAGCGGCCATGCTTCGACATTGCAACATGCCCACGCAAAGCCGTGGGCATGGCGCCCTTC
>CAZGMU010000095.1:6332-12984 GCA_964526975.1 uncultured Planctomycetaceae bacterium | reverse complement strand
TCGTCGACAAATGCTTGAATCGCCCGCGTTAGCCGAGCGCTATCGACGGGCCATTCGGCCAACGAAACAAATAGCTGATCACGAAAATCCCACAATGCCGGATCCACGAATTGTCGCGCCCGCTCGACGCTGCCTTCGCTAAGCTCCGCGGCGCGCATCGCCAATTGCCGCTCCGAAGTCGTACCCGTCTCGATGAGAATTTGAGCAACTGCTTCCGGATCAAGGCCACGAAACCGGATCACTTGCGACCGCGAACGAATCGTCGGCAACTGGCGGCTAGGGCTGGTGCCGATCAGGATTAGCAGCGCGCTCGGCGGCGGCTCCTCCAATGTCTTGAGCAGGCAATTGGCGCTGGCGATTCCAAAATGATCCGCGTCGTCGATGATCGCGATCTTCCGCCGGCCGAAGAACGGACGCAAACCGATTCGATGGCACAATCCTTCCTGGTTGCGATGGTCCCGATCGCCAATGAAAAGCTCGATCGGCAAGGTCGACTTATCGCGTGGCAACCCCACCACTTCCAAGTCGGGATGATTCCCAGCGGCAAACATTCGGCAAGACTCGCACTTGCCACATGGCTCAAGGGCCGCTTCGCCACTTTCCGCACATAGCAAAGAGTGGGCCAGTTCGATCGCAAACCGCCGCTTGCCCACGCCTTCAGGCCCCACGAACAAATACGTGCTGGCCAGCCGCCCCGCCGCCAGAATCCGGCGGAATTGTTCGACCACATCATCATGTCCAACAATGCCATGCCACATGCCACGTTGCAAACCCAGGGGTTAGAATCTCGCCCTCATTATTGCCGAAAAACTCGTCGCAGCGAAGTGAGCAACCAGCTCCGGCTTTCTCTCCCGCCATGAGTCTTTGCTATACTAACGCTGTATTGAATATATAGCCGCCCCATCTTGGGTCGGTCTTAGGGATGACTCAAAAATAACTTCGGCAATGGGATTCACCACGGAGACACGGAGGGCACAGAGAAAGCAAATGGGGAGTGCGGAATGGGGAGTGGGGAATGAAAACTCCCCATTCCACACTCCCCATTCCCAACTCGAATTCTCCGTGCCCTCCGTGTCTCCATGGTTATTCTTTATTATGGAGTCGTTCCTCTGCTCGACTGCCCCCTCGAATCATCGACCCCATTCGATGGGAATGACGACGTGGCCAGAGTAGCCGGCTATGTATTCAACAGCGTGCTAAACTGGCCAGACACGATCCCCACACTCCTCACGGCTTGATTCGATTCGCCCGCTCGCGGCCCAACTGATCCAATTCGATGGCATCCACCCAGCCCCAAACCTCTGTCGTCGCTTGTCCGAAGTGTGGATCGTCTCTGGCTGTTCCGCGTTCCATGATCGGGCAGCGCGCTCGTTGCGCCGCGTGCTCAACAGCGTTTATGATCGCCCCGCCATCCAATCAGGTTGCAGCAACCCAAGCTCCACCACTTCCCAAACAACCAGAACCAGCGTCAGACATCCCCGAGCACGTCGGCTTCAACTGCCGCGTTTGCAACGCCCGTCTGTTCGCCCTTACTCAAAACGTCGGCCAAAACCAGAAATGCGAGGAATGCGGCGCCCTCACGGTCGTTCCTCCCCCGCCTGCTCCCGCCGGCAAAAACATGCCCGCCGCGCTCGAAGGCGAGCAATACGAACTTTGGGACGCCGACGAGCAGCCGCTCCCCAGCCAGCTTATTGCCACCCAACCCAAAACCGTCACGCTCCAATGCCGCCGCTGCGATACGGTGATGCATCCCGAAGCCCGCCTCGTCGGCCAACCCATTCGCTGTCCCGATTGCGGCACGACGAACATCGTGCCACCGCCGCCCCGGCCGGTCGTTCGCAAACCCGTCCTTGCATCCGATGCAACGACTCCCCAGCTCGACCCAGCCGCCGATCCAGGCGAACGGCCGTACGTGCCAGCTCCTGTCGGAAAGATGCTGCATGAAGAGGAACACGAAGACGAGTACCGGCGAGCCTTGGAAAAGTCGCAGCGCACCGGCAAGCCGATGGAGATCGATCATCGTGGCCGGCCGATCATGCCACGCTGGCCGCTTGTGTCCGGTGTCTTGCCGTTTTTGTTTTCTCGTGGCGTGCCGGTTGTTTGGTTTTTGATGTCGGGCGGTCTGGCGCTGGCAACTTATGTATTGGTCACCGGCATCGTAACGGCTGCGGGGGGCGGCGCGTTCGTGGGGGTGCCCATGCTCGCCCTCGGCAGCGCGCTCATGATGATCGTGGCATCCGGCGTCTATAGCTGCTTGCTGCAAATCGTCATGGAAAGCTCCGAAGGCAACCGAATCGTGCATCATTGGCCGGCCTTCACCGATTGGTTTGCCGCGCTATTGTGGGTGGGAGTCGCCGTCCCGTTCAGCGCCGTGCCAGGCTGGGCAATCAGCCAGATACCAAACGTCGGCGCCGCCCCGGAAGTTCGTGCGATCCTCACCGTCGCCAGCATTCTCGTCTTTCTGCCGATCATCATGCTGTCGCAACTCGACATCAATTCACCGGCGGGAATACTCTCCGGACGAATCCTCAAGAGCCTGCTGAAGTGCCCGTTCTCGTGGATGCTCTTCTATTTCGAAATCGCCACGCTCGCGGCGATCTGCGGGATGGCGACCTATTTCGTCGCCCAGAATTATCCGAGCGCCGCGCTGTGGCTCATGCTCCTCTATACAGCCTCGCTGATTCTTTTCGCCCGCCTGCTGGGCCGGCTGGCTTGGCGGCTGGCCGAGGCCATGCCGCTCGAAGATACGCCTGCTTAAGATAACCAAGCGGCACGCAACGTCGTTCACTTTAAAAGATCTCACGCAAAGGCGCGAAGACGCAAAGGGACGACTTAAAAACAACTTCGGCAGATAGGGTTCACCACGGAGAACACAGAGAAGACAGCAGAACACGAATCGCCACTGCATTTACGCTAATAAAGTCAGAATCGAGAATGAGACGGAAATAGTCTCTTCTTTAATATTAGCGGAGATTAGAGGAACTTACCAAATTACGTTCCGCAGTAGATCAAAAGACAAACCCAGCTTAGCGTCGGCCACCAGGCCGAATCTCCCACCAACACGATCCCCTGCAGGAACGAATAAAAGTAATTTGCTCTAGTGAAGATTCGTGCTCCTGTCTTCTCTTCCTAGCTTTCTTCTCCGTGCCCTCCGTGTCTCCGTGGTTGTTCTGAAAATCGGGAAGTTATTATTGAGTCGTTCCAAAGGGAAAGCACATTTCAAAGCACTTATCGGCAAAAACCTTCGCTAATCAGAGATCGGATTCGTGAAGTTCCGGCTTTCTGTACCTCTTAATGCTTCTAACAAATTGAACCGCCAAGTCGCCAAGTATGCCAAGGAAGACAGAAATCAGCAGTGAATGGCTTGGCGTCCTTGGCGGTTTCGTTCATTTATTAGATGCTCTTATTACTTCTTTGCGCCTTCGCGCCTCTGCGTGAGACATCATTGAGTTCCAATCCGTAACGCTGCCGCTTACGAAAAGTACCGCACGGCGTTTTGAAACAGCCGCAAGCCGTCGCCGACCTGGCGCTTCGGCTCGCGAGTCCACCGCGGGTGCTGCGTTGGATCGACAAACCGCTCCGGATGCGGCATCAGCCCAAATACACGGCCCGTCTCATCACATACGCCCGCGATGTTCTCCATCGCGCCGTTTGGATTGTCTGGATAAGGCACGGGCACACTCTGCTCCACCGGCGACTTGGCCGCATAGCGCATCACTAGTCGGCCCTGCGACTTCATGCTCGCCAAAACATTCTCGTCTCGCAACATGAACTTCCCCTCGGCGTGCGCCACCGGCAACTCGATTTCCTCGATGCCTTGCAAGAACACGCACCGATTCGCCTCCACGCGCAGCCGCACCCAGCGAGCCTCGAAGCGGCCCGAGTTATTCAACGTCAGCGTGGCTGTTGCTCCCTTTTCATCCGGCGCAACAAGAAGGTTGGTCTTCATCAGTATCTGAAAGCCGTTGCACACGCCGAGGATCAACTTTCCGGCCGCGCGAAACTCTTCGAGCACTCCGGCCAAGTGGTGCTGCATCTGGTTCCCCAAGATGCGCCCGGCGGCGATGTCGTCGCCGTAGCTGAAGCCGCCCGGAATGCACAACACTTGAAAATCGGCCAGTCGCCCCGGCATCTCCAATAGCCGATTGATATGCCAACGCTCCGCCTCGCCGCCCGCCAGCTCGAAAGCGTGCACCGTCTCCAGATCACAATTCGAGCCCGGTGCTCGCAAAACCAATATTCGTGGACGTGCCATAACTTATATTTCCCCCCTCTCCCTCCGGGAGAGGGCCGGGGTGAGGGTGCCTCGGATCTATTTGCCTGAATCTACTTGTCCTACCAGCCTATAAGTGACCATTCTCATCCAACCACGTCAGTAACGCAGCGTTGCTTGCCACGCCTCTTTCAATTCGAAGATGTCGGCATCAATGAGGTCCATCGCTCCATCGCACACCAAGAGTCGCGAGCCCGCTTCCACCTGTCCCACCTTCACAAAGGGCACGCCACCAAGCTGCTTCTCAAACTCCGCGGCATGCTCAGGCTCGACTTCACACAAAAACCGCGAGTTCGATTCGCTGAACAACCGCACCTCGGCAGCCTCCCCCGCATCGCCCACCGGCATCGCATGAACGTCGACCTTCGCGCCAAGACCGCCGGCAAACGCCATCTCGGCCGCCGCCACGGCCAAGCCGCCTTCGCTCAAATCGTGGCAGGCTCGCAACAATCCGTTGTTAATCGCGCGATGCACCGCCGTGAAAATTCGCCGAGCCTGCTCCACATTCACTGTCGGCACATTGCCGCCTGAAAGATCATTAACCAAATCATAGTGAGAGCCGCCCAACTCATCGTGCGTCTCACCAATCAAATACAACAGATTGCCCGCCTGCTTCAAATCCATCGTCACGCAACGGGCCACATCCTCGACCTGCCCCAGCGCGCTAATCAGCAGCGACGGCGGAATCGCGATTGTTTGCCGTTGGCCAGCGCCATCGACATAACTGAACTCGTTGTTGAGGCTATCCTTGCCGCTGATGAACGGCGTCCCCAGCGCGATTGCCATGTCATGACAAGCCAAGGCCGCCCGCACGAGGCTGCCGAGCGTCTCTGGCCGCTCGCAATCGCCCCAACAGAAATTATCCAGGATCGCAATTCGCGTTGGATCAGCGCCGACCGCCACGCAATTGCGAATCGCCTCATCGATCGCGCTGGCCGCCATGTGGTACGTATCGAAATCGCCGTAGCGAGGATTCATTCCACAAGCGATCACCACGCCCCGCCGCGAATTCAGCACGGGTCGAATCACCGCCGCATCGCTCGGCCCGTCATTCGCCACGCCGACAAACGCCTTCACCGCGCTGCCGCCCTGCACCTCGTGATCATACTGCCGGACGATCGATTCCTTGCTCGCCACATTCGGTGACGAGAGAATCTTCACCAGATCACCCGTGTAATCAAGCTTAGAAAGCCGCGACGCTGCGTTTCCGCGACCAGCGGTCGCGGCTTTATAAAACACGGCCTGCCGCACGACCGGCGGCCGCCCCTTGTGCAAAAATTCCATCGCCAGATCGGCAACTTGCTCACCAGCGTATAAAAGCTGCAACCTCCCCGTCGGCACAAATCGCCCAATGACAGTCGCCTCGACATTCTCCGATCGGCACAGCGCCTCCAGCTCCGGCCAAGATGCCTCCGGCACCGCCAGCACCATTCGCTCCTGCGCTTCGGAAATCCAAATCTCGGTGTACGACAATCCCGCGTACTTAAGCGGCGCCTGATCCAAATGCACTTCCGCGCCAATCTTCTCCCCCATCTCGCCGACCGCGCTGCTAAAGCCGCCTGCGCCGCAATCAGTCACGGCGTGATACAACCCGCGATCGCGGGCCACCAGCAGCACATCGAGCACCTTCTTCTCTTCGATCGCATTGCCGATCTGCACCGCGCCGCCCGATACATGCTCGCTCTGGCTCGTTAGCTCCGCACTGGAAAACGTCGCACCGTGAATCCCATCGCGGCCCGTGCGCCCGCCAACGGTCACGATCAAATCGCCCGGCTCGGTCTGCTTATGCGACTTGTCGCGCGGCAACACACCCACGTTGCCGCAAAACACGAGCGGATTGCCCAGGTAACGCTCGTCGAAATAAACAGCGCCGTTGACCGTCGGAATCCCCATCCGATTCCCATAATCGCGCACCCCCTCGACCACTCCCCGCATCACCCGCCGCGGATGAATCACCCCGGGAGGCAAGGAGGAGAGGGGGAGGCTGGGAGAAGGGAAGAAGGGGAGTGCTTCATCACTATGACCCGTTATCGTGATTCCTCCCTCTCTCCCCCTCTCCCCCTCTCCCTCTCTTCCTGCCCCCTCTCTTTGCAAATCAGGTGGCGCGAAGCAAAACACATCCGTACTACAAACCGGCTTCGCTCCCATCCCCGTTCCCATGATGTCGCGAATCACGCCGCCGACGCCTGTGTTCGCCCCGCCGTACGGCTCCAGAGCCGAGGGATGGTTATGCGTTTCCACTTTGAACGCCACGTTCACATCGTCGTCGAACCGCACCACCCCCGCGTTGTCTTCGAACACGCTCACGCACCAATCATCAGCCCCCAATCGCTCGCGAATCTTCTGCGTCGCGGCAAAGATCGTCTCCTTGAGCATGTT
>CAZGMU010000095.1:3032-6322 GCA_964526975.1 uncultured Planctomycetaceae bacterium | reverse complement strand
AAACTGCCGCTCGCCTTTTTCATCGCGATAGGCGATCCGACCGGCCAGCGTCTTATGGCTGCAATGCTCGCTCCAGGTTTGAGCGATCGTCTCCAACTCGATGTCGGTCGGCTCACGGTCCAACTCGCGAAAGTGCTGGCGAATCGTTTGCATCTCCGCGAGTTGCAAATAAAGCTGCCCCTCGCGGCTCAGCTTCATGAGCGCCGCGTCATCAAGCTCGCGCACCGCGACAGTCCGCAGCTCAAATTGATAAGGCCGCCCCAACTCGAGTTGCTTGAGTGAAAGCGGCCCCAGAAACGTCTGCTCGATGGCGTCATTTGCCAAAAGCCGCGTGCTGAGCGCTTTCACTCCCGCCTCGTCCGCGCCGCTGATCCAATACTTCCGCAGCGTCGCCACCGCCTCTGGCCGAATCCCCAAGTCGTTCGCCGCCGCGATCACGCTTTGCGACACCGAATCCATGACGCCCGGCTTGAGCAACACAGTGACACAAGAAGCTTTCGGATTGGATTCGAGCAATCCGCAATCACCGAGAGCTTCATCGCCCACGTGACCAATCACCGCTTGCTCCACGACCTGATCGACCAGCAACTCGCTGGCCAACCGCTCGATGTCCGCGCGCTGGAGCGACTCCCCTTGGATTAAATAGCCGTGCGCCGCCGCCACGCGTATAGCATTGGCGATTCCTAGCTCGCGCGCGGCCGTGGCGACTCGCTCCCCGGCCCGATCCGGCTGTCCCTCGGCCGGATGAATATCAATCTCCCAAAGCATCGCGGTCCCGTTTCCTTTTAGCGGCCGCTTCCAAAATAGAAAGCAAACACTCGTTATCGCCTTGTTCCAACGCCTCTCGCAACTTGCCGACGGTTTGTTCCAACTTGCCAAGGCCATCCACTACATGTTGCCGATTAGCAGACAGAATCGCCATCCACAGATTGGGATCACCTCCGGCGATTCGCGTCGTATCGCGCCAGCCGGTGGCCGTCAGGTGCAACAATTCCGCTGGCGTGGCCGCCGCCATCGCGACTGCTGCCAAATGAGGCACATGACTCGTCAGCGCCAACGCGTCATCGTGCTCTGCCGGCGACATCTTTTGCACATTTGCCCCCAAGGCTTGCCAAAACCCGATCACCTCAATCACGGCGGCCGTGCGAGTCAGCTCCGTCGGCGTGACCACGACTGTTCGCCCCTCGAACAAATCTGCCCGCGCGTGCTCCGACCCGGTCCGATGATCGCCGGCTAGTGGATGGCTGCCCACGAATCGCGGCCCGCTCCGCCGCCCCGCCAGGCCGGCATCTACCGCCGCGACAATCGCTTCTTTCGTGCTGCCCACATCGGTAATGAGCGACGTGGCCGGGCAAACCGCTGCCGCCTGCACGACTCGTTCGGCAATCGAATCGACCGGCGTCGCGATGACGATAAGCTGCGCTTCCGCCACTCCGTTGGCCAGATTCGTGACGCCCTGATCGATGGCGCCCACGCGCCGAGCCACATCCAGACTCGCCTGGCGACGACCGACGCCGATGATCCGCCGCGCCAGCTTCCGCTCGCGCAGCGCCAACCCGATCGATCCACCGAGCAATCCAACCCCGACAATGGCTACCGTGTCGTACTCGACCATGCAGGAATTCTAAAGACCCGTCGCCAAAGTGACGAGGGGGTAGCACATCGCCACCGCTGAATCTTCCCTATTCCGTAGCTGAACTCGCAATAGTTCGGATGTAGCAAACCGAATTCTTGCGAATTCAGCTACCAAGGAGAATTCCGGGCGGCACGCTACGCCGTTCACCCTTTTCCGAATCAAACCATTCGTGGAAACTGTTGTTCCACGGTTGGCTTGAACGAAAGATAGTCTCACGCAGAGGCGCAAAGATAAGAATGAATAGAACCACAAGGCACGAAGGACACGAAGAATTTGGGAAGTGGCTGCAAAAAAGACCTGCTCATTCCTCTTTCTTCTTCGTGATCTTCGTGCCTTGTGGTTCAATTTCTTACCCTGCGCCTTAGCGCCTCTGCGTGAGTCTCTTTTGAATAAGGGACAACGGCGTAGGGTGGCACGCTCCGGCGCTTTGGGAAGGGCGTGGTTCGCCGAACTGCACAGTTCCACGCCCTTCGAAGACTCAGGGCGTGCCACACTACATTTGAATTCCCGGACGGCCTCAGCTACTTCTTCTCCGGCGGCGCGAGCCCCTCGATCTTCAACGTCGACACACGATTACCGTTCGTCAGGTCGATCACTCGCACGGCATGATTGTTCGTATCGGCGACATACAATTTACCACCTGCAACAGAAAGGCCGGCCGGCTCGTTGAACTCGGCCGCTCCGCCATTGTCTCCATCCGCTTTGCCTGCCTTGCCCGTCCCTACCAATGTATGAGAAGTGCGCTGGTCGACATCGATCACTTTGATCTTATTGTTGTACGTGTCGGCCACATACAACTTGCCGTCTGCCCAGGCGACATCGAGCGGATGCTGCAACCGCACTTCGCGCCCCGTACCATCGGTATCGCCGAAATCAAACAACGTATTGGTCAGGCCCACCGGCGTTTCCACGTTGCCCCGCGGAGAAAATGGCACCACGCGGACGGTGCTCCCCTCGCTGTCGGCCACGAACAATCGCTTTCCATCCGACGACAGCCCGCTGGGCTGCGCAAACGACGAGTAACGCGGATCGTAGGGAGTCGGCGACAATAGCGGACCATCCACGATGTCTTCTCGCCCATTGCCGGCATACGCTTCGATCTTGTTTCCTTCGAGCGGCATTCTCCAAATCTGGTGCATCCCCGCCATGGCGATATACAAATGGTTGCCATGCTCCCACAACGCCCAGGGACTCGACAGCGCGACCGACTTCAATGGTCCCTTCCTCGCGGGTTTTCTTTTCGCCGCGCCCTCGCGGTCGGAGCGAAACTCCGGCCACGAAACGCCCATCTCGCCGGTGCCCGCCACCGTCGTCACTTTTTTCGCCGCCAGATCGGCTTTGCGAAGCATGTGATTCTCCGTATCGGCGATGAACAGCTCGTTGCCAACCAGCGCCATTCCCTGGGGGTGATTGAACGACGCGCTGTTGAAATCGCCATCTTTATGACCAATCGCGCCAGAGCCGATCACTTGCTCCAACGTGCCGTCGAGCTTCGCCACGACGATGCGATTGTGATTGGTGTCGCTGATAAACAGGCGATTGGTCGCGCTGTCTGCCAGCACCTTACCGGGGAACGCCAGCGCCATCGTCACCTGACTATTGGCTTCAAGGGTAAGTTCCAGCGGCTCCCGGTTAAGTTCGCCCGTGCCATCGA
>CAZGMU010000095.1:0-3022 GCA_964526975.1 uncultured Planctomycetaceae bacterium | reverse complement strand
ATTGCTGTCGGCGATGAACAGTCGCCCTCCCTTTTCGTCGGCCAGTATTTTGCCTGGGTAGCGCAGCGGAGTCGGCGGCTGCTTGCTCGCCTCGGTCGTTTCGATCCGAGGCGCGGGTTTCAATAAGCCAGCTTTTCGATAGTACGGCAGCCCTCGATCGATCACTGCTTTGATATCCTTGAAACTGCGCTCGCCGCTGGCCGCCCAAACGACGTCTCCCGCCGGATCGATCAGCACGAGCGTCGGCCAGCTTTGCGCGCCGTAGGTTCTCCAAATCGTCATTTTCGCGTCGTTCACGACCGGATGTTCGATCTCATATCGCAGCACGGCCTCGCGAATGTTGTCTGTCGCTTGTTCGCCCGCGAACTTGGCCGAGTGAACGCCGATCACGACCAGTTCATTCGGAAACGCATGCTCCAGCTTGTTGAGCTCCGGAAGGACGTGCATGCAGTTGATGCAGCAAAACGTCCAGAAATCGAGCAGGACGAATCGCCCGCGCAAATCGGCAAGGGAGACAGGCGCCTTTGTATTCACCCACTCGCCTCCGTCGAGCGGCGGCGCGGGCACACGTTGCGAATAGGGATTTTCACCGGCCTTTCTATTCGGAACCGTGTTTTCCCCACGAGCTGCCGAACCAATAGGCCCCACCACATCACCACCAAGCGAAACCGCCACCAGCGCGAGAAGCGTTATCAATTTGCGTACCATGCTTCATCCGATTAGTTCGATTGTAAGGATTGCGAAGGTTGTAGGCATTTTTAGCCGAGGGGCTGAACCACGGTCTTGGTCCCACGCCTAAATGTCCCATCAGGAAATCACCTGTTTTTTGGTCAGGTCCAGGCTCTGCTGTCACATTCTATCCATTCTGCCGTTAAGTTGAACCCGCACCTGACAGCCCTTCGCACCAAAACGACGGTTTATCGGAACCTTAATGTTTACGCTTACACTCGCTCTTGTACGCATTCCAGGCCTATAATTCATCCGATGGGTATTAAAACGCCCTGCGGAACTTGCCGGGCGGTATACATAGTGATCGAGAGAAATCGGCCCCATCGGGCTGATGCATTCGGGGGGTTGGGTGTCTCATGCGTATGCGTATCATTGCCACCGTTGCGTTTGTCGCTGCCTGCGCGGCCAGTTCCTGCTTCGCCGAAGCCTGGGCCACGAAGATGTTCGCCGAGACGAAGCACGATTTCGGCACGGTCGCCCGCGGCGCCGACACCACCTACAAGTTCGCCGCCAAGAACATTTACAAACAAGACGTCGAGCTGTTGAGCGTTCGCTCGAGCTGCGGCTGCACCTCGCCGGTCATTGAGAAAAAAGTTCTCAAGACGGGCGAAATCGGTTACGTCACGGCCACCTTCAACACGCGCACCTTCACCGGCATTCACGGCGCAACGCTCACCGTTGAAATGCGCTGGAACGACAACGGCAGTTGGCTTCACGGCGAAACGCAGCTTCGCGTCGATGGCAACATCCGCGGCGACATCGTTTTCACGCCGGGCGCCGTGAAGTTCGACTCGGTCGATCAAGGCACCAAGGCCGAGCAAAAGGTCGAGGTCACCTACGCCGGCCGCTCGACCTGGAAGATCGTCGATGTCCGCGGCGCCAGCGAAGGCATCGAAGTCGAATTGACCGAAAAGCAGCGATACTCGAACCGCGTCGCCTACGACGTGCTCGTTCGCCTCAAAAACACGGCCAGCGCGGGCTACTTCAACGATCAATTGGTCCTCGTCACCAACGATGAGGAAAACCCACGCATCCCGATCTACGTCGGCGGCCGTATCGTGCCGCAGATTTCGGTCTCGCCCGAATCGTTGATGCTCGGCGATGTGACGCAAGGCCAGCAGATTTCCAAACGCTTCATCGTCGTGGGCAAGAAGCCGTTCAAAATCGTTTCCTTCCAATGCGGCGACGAGGATTGCTTCAAATTCAAGACCGACAACCAATCGAAAGATCGCCATATCGTCGAGCTCACGTTCGACGCCAAGAAAAACCCGGGCAATGTCAAAGAAGCGATTCACATCGCGACCGACCTCGGCGAAAAACTCCAGGCCAACCTGACGGCATATGCCACGGTCGTCCCCACCGCGCCGACTCAACCGGCTGCGCAAGCTGCCATTACCCCGACCACGCCGCCCGCCGAGGCCACCAGCACCGCTGGCAACGCGAGCGATGCCAGCAAAACGGCCAACGTCCCCGGCAGTGTAGCCCGCCAAGAGTAGCTCTCGGCCCTGGCCACTCTGCATTGACATTAGCCGAGCAGGCCGGAATAATCCCGCCTCTCTTCTTTTAGTCTTATCGTTTGCTTGCGCTTTCGCGCGCCTTGCGGGAAGGTGACCGATTTGTTGCGCTGCCGCGTCTACATTGCGCCGATCCTTGCGCTTGCGCTCACGTTGTGGTGTGCTGCGCATCGCTCCGCCTGCGCGGCCCCGCCTGCTATTCTGACCATGCCGGACGAAGCCGATACGAATAGCGGCCCGCCGCCAGAGCCCGATGCGTGGGAGTACGATCAAGCGCCTCAAGGCTCTGGGCATCACCCTCCCTCGCGCTCGATGGTCGAGTTCGACGCGGCGCCGCCGGACGATGGTGAAATCGTGCCCGATTCCGCTTCGTTTTTCGACAACCTGAAATGGCTGGGATTGAGGCATTCCTCGCGCAGCGGGCGTAACGCCGGCATTGGCGTTCCTCTCACCGGCACCAGTTGGCTCAACCGCCCTTACTATTTCGGCGGGCAGCTTGGCACCGTCTGGCTGACGCGTCCCATTAACAGCGACCTGTCGACCGACACCGATATGTTCGGCGGCATCTTCGCCGGCTGCGACTGGGATCACTACTGGGGCACCGAACTGGCGATCAATCGCGCGACGCCCGAGATCATCAATCGCAATGCGCCAGACGCCCAGCGAGGCGACCGGCTCATGCAAGAAACCATTAGCTTGATGTACTACCCTTGGGGCGACGCCCTGTTCCGCCCCTACTGGCGAGCAGGCATCGGCGCGACCGAAATCGACTGGCCCAC
>CAZGMU010000094.1:4887-12989 GCA_964526975.1 uncultured Planctomycetaceae bacterium | reverse complement strand
CCCTTCATCGCCAGATCGGCTGCTAGCAGCCACTCCGTAATTTGCTTCGCTCTATGCCGCCCGATTTGCCGAAGTTGCCGTTCGGCATCGTTCAATTTGAACGGAATCACACCGGCTTGCGCCAGCGCCTCGCGCGGCGGCATTCGCTGTCGTCGTTTCTCCGCCGCTTCAACCAATTGCACGGCCGTGGCAAACCGTCGCAACGACGACGCCATCTGCGGCAAGAGCCCATGCGGCTTTTCGCCCGAGGCGATCAGACGATTCAATTGCAGGATGGCCTCGGCGGCGCGGCCCTCGGAGGCCGCATCGATCATGTCCCACGTGGCTCTCGTCCGCCAACCACCGACATTGTCCCGCACGAGTGTGGCGTCGATGATTCGTTTCTCGCCGGCAATCAGCGCGAGCTTCGATACTTCCTGTACCAGGATGCCAACTTCCAGCGGCACGAGTTCGAACAATTCGTCGACAGCCCCCGCATCCAAACGGACCTGGTGTTCCGTTTTCGCTCGATTGACTAGCCAGGACTTCAATTCACGTTCCTTGGGCGTCGTGCAATGAATTGTCAGCCCATTGGCAGCGGTACGATATTGTGTTACAAATGTGTCGGCGTCTTCGACAATCACGACTTGCCGGCCGTCGCCAAACAGAGAAAGGGTCGACAATGCATCGATCACGTCGCGGAATTGCACGTCGCGGCCGGTAAGCGTCGTCAAAGCAAATTGGCCGTCTTCGTCGCCTAGATTCGTCCGTCGAAGCGCTGTTAGGACTTCCGACTTGAGAAACGGTTCGTCGCCGTAAGCCGCACAGACGCCGTCCACCAGATACTTTTCGGGCTCCGCAAGGTAGGCGAGCGCATCGAGATTAGCCGACTTGCCGGCAGCAGTTTTTTTGCTCGTAGCCTTGGCCATGAGCTAATCATACCCGCGCCCCTACGATTAAAGATAGAGACGCAGGTTACCTCGGTCGCCGCTGTTTGCGTCCGACGAATACCACCAGACTAATTGCTAACAGTGCCACGCTGGTTGGTTCTGGAACTGCCGTGGCAGACCAGGCCAAGCCGTATTGTTCGCTCGTTAAAGCGCCGCTGAAATCGAAGATGGTCCCGAAGAAACGGACTTCGATCTGGTAAGTCGACGTTCGTGGTAATGGAAAATACAAATGCTCGGTATTGTTCACACCGCTGAACGATTCGGAAATAAGATTACCCGTAGCCATATCACGAATGCTCAAATCCAGATCGGCCTGACCTACTTCACTTATAGTCTGTTGGGCAACATTGAATGTACGTTCGCGGAACCAGTCCAGCGTAACCGTCAAAAATGAACCGCCGAGCAACGGTTGATTGATCGGGTAAATGTTGTCGATGCCAGAGACGACCTGTCCAAAGTCCCAACCGACGGGGCTTACAGGGCCTTGGTTTCCGGAAGGCGTGCCGGGAACGTCCCTGGTTCCAGCGGTAACGTATTGGCTATAGCCTTTCGTCAGATCGAGAGCGCCGGCGCCGCTGTTATAATCGAGCGACTGAAAGGTTTGAACGCCGCCATTGCCGTTAGGGTGGGCAACCTGGCCGTTCGTCCAGCCGGGAATCTTATCCGCACTATTGAGCAAAACCGCTTTGATGACGCGTGCATCGCGGGAAGCCGCATTCCCCGCAAGTGCTGGTGTGTTGTAGCTGGCGCTATCCAACAAAGCGGCGCCCCCAGCAACAATGGGTGAGGCGAAACTTGTACCGGCAACCGATAAGGAATAGAAGTTCGGCCCTCCGGCTACGCCACTCGGCGAACCAGCCAGTGATGGATTATTTCCGCCGGTCGCGCCGCCATAGTAGGCAGCAGTGAGATTCGTTCCGGGCGAGGCAATATCGACTGCCGCGCGGCAAGCATTGCAGCCGAAAATATTGCCGTTACTGTCCGTCCAGCCGAAATCCTGCGGACCTCGGCTGCTGAAATCGGCGACTGCGTTGTACACATTGCTGCCATTGTTCTGCAGCGCACCGACCGTGATCGCGTTGTAACCCGAGCCCGGGGCACCTACCGTGTTGGTCACAGGGAGCGTGTTCGGGTTGTTGTCGGGATCGGCCGAGTTTCCGGCCGACACGACAAATGTGGAGCTTGGAAACTGGTCCAAAGCTACGGCAAATCCGCTAATGCCCCGGGTATCGGTGCCGCCCCAACTGCTGTTGATTACATCGGCCGTGCCAAAATAGGCTGCATACGGCGTCGTGAATGAATTGCCTGAAAAGTTGAAGCTGGTCGCAAACGCATTACCACTCCACGCACTCGCGATGGCGCCGCTTTTGAGGTCCGTATTGGGTGCGATTCCCGTCTGATAGGTTCCCTGAGTCGAGCCGCCGTTGCGGCCGCCAATCGTCATGCCTACCCAAGTGGCGTGACGGTCGAAGAGATCCGACGTTTGGTTTCCTACGGTGCCTGGATCATCCCATGCGCCCGCGTCGTGGGAATACTGGGATACGTGCGCAAGCGTTTCGTGTCCGCTCCAAATATGGCCTGCTTCGACGTTGGCTGTTTTCGTTCCTTGTCCGGTGATTCCGTTCGCGTAAAACGTGTCGGCCCCGACTATGTTGTTTACGTTTCCACCAGCGAACGAAACCGGGAGATTCGTTTGCATAGCCCCAACACCGCTGCCGAAATCGGGCAGGTGATTATTCGGCGTTGACGAGCCCGATGCAGCGCCGCCAAGCTGGATAATATCTGGCCTGACCCCCGCATAGGCGCCGGTTATCAGCAAATAGAACGTGGCTACAAGCAGAATGCGCGCGCAACGAAGTTGAGCACGGCGTTGGATGCAATTCATTAGCGTCCCTTCGCTCGAATGATCGAGTTGTGTGAAAAGTAAATCTGGCCCAGATCTAACGGCCGCCAATGCCAAAGGGGGCATGCCGCTAGCACAGTATGCCTGCCGCGAATCTACCCACCCCCCATGCAGACTGCAAGTATTTAGAGAGAAAAAACTCAAAAAACATTATAACGAGCCAAATTGGTCTGAAACGCGCTTTCACGAGAAAACATGATCGCGGTACACTGCGCGCTGAAATCAGCGCATTCCGCCGTCATGGACGCTTTATCGGTAGGAGTCGGGCCCGCGGAGTTGCGGCCGATTCTAGCGGGACTCCGCCGATCGCAGGCGGCCAGCGAGGCTCGCCGGCGAGAATTCGACCGGCTCACGTGTTTGGAAAGCGGCCAGATTGCCAGCCGTGTCGCGGGCCTCGATCCGCAGGTAGAACCGTGCCGGTACGTAGCGCTCGACGCGCCAAGCGTACTCGCCGGTATTCTGCAAGTTGGTCGCAATCGCTGACCACGGCCCGGTCGGCCGGCTGCTATAGAACAAGCCGATCGGGCGCGGTTCGAGGTTGTTGTCCGCCGCCCGCCAATGCAAGATCAGATGGTCGGAGATATTGCCCTGCCCACGTTCGATGGCCGTTAGCTCTACCATCGGCCGTTTCAGGTCGACCGATACCCAAAGCTCCGGCGAGTCGCCAGGCCGTGGCGCTTCCGCCGCAGCACCACCTGCCAGTTGCACGACGATGCGAAAACCATACAGCCCCTCTTCATCAACCGTCACGACGAGCGGGCTACGATTATCGCTATCCTGTGTGTAGCGATTCCAATTCTTACCACCATCGCGCGTGCCCCAAAGTTCTACTTTCGATACGCCGCCACGGCCGGCGTTGTCCAGATCGTACTCCAAGGCAAACGTTCGCGATCCAACCAACTTAGGCGGCGAAGGGGGCGTGTTCGATGAAGGCCTCGAACCGATCGGAGTTACGTCGCCGGTGATCGGCATGCTCGAGCCTACAGGGGCGGAAGCAATGGGTGGCGTGTCGTTCGCTCCGTTTGCCGATTCGCGATAAGGCTCCAATGCGGCAAACTGTGGATTAATGGCTGCATCTGGTACTGTTGGTGAAGATATGGGGTTAACTGAAGCTGGGGCCGGCTCGGCGAGTGCTTTTGAGATGCCGGCAAAGCGTGCTTCCACGCGCGGACCATCGTAAGTCGATTCGCTCCGCATCGAGGAATTCGAAGCAGGCGGTGGCGAGAAGATTTGTGGGTTGCCGTAGGCCGTTACCCCATCGTCTTTCGTCGTAGTGGTGTTCGCAGTCCACAACTGGAACGGGGCCGGACCTGTATTTGCTGCTGGCCAGGATTGTATTCCCGATGCGGTGGCTGGTGCGGGCTGCGCGGGGAGAGTATTTGGTGTGGCTGCCGAAGCGCTTCCAGCAGGAGTCCAGCCTTGGGCTGCTCCTGTTGCCTGTAGCCCATTGGCGAGCGGAAGCGAAGGCGTCGGTGGGAATGACGCTGGCGGTTGTGGCGCGGGCGGCGGAGCCGGCGTAACCGCAGTGGGTTGGCTCGGCAAGGCTGGGCTCACAGCGGGCGACGTCAACAGCGGCCCAGACGCGCTCGGACCGCCATCCAGTCGCGCCAGATATGTCGCTGAGTTGCCCGCTCGATCCATCACGACGCCACGAATCGCGATCGGTCGTGTACCAGCCGGCGGTTGCCAAAAGGCGTGGAGCATAGTGCCCCCGAGCGGTAGACCGGTATTGCCAATGGGCTGAACCGTCGCCGATTGGAGCGCGGCCAGTTGCCACGGGCCGTTGGCATCGGCCTGCCACTCGAATTTCCAGGTATTCGGATCGAGGTTCGAATCGGCCACGCGCGACTGGATTTCAATCGCGCCGTTGGCAGCCGGTTGAGCGCGCAGCTCATCGATCCGCGGCAACGTGGTATCGACGACAACGCGCAACTCCGGTTGATAGGGTCCTTGAGGCCAGGCTCGGCCTTGTTTGTCGAACGTGCGAACGGCAAACCAATACTCACCGTCCCCTTCGGCGCGATAGTTAAACGCCTTTACATCCGGCTTTGCTTCGCTGATCTTCTGCCAACTAGCCCCCCGGTCCTTCGAGACAAACAACCATACGGCGCGCGCCGCGCCTGGCTCGGCCGCCGAGCCCCATTGATACGGAATCAGAAACAGATGTTGCTTCCAATAGATCGGCTCAGGGAGCGGAGCGGCGGGCGCGGCTTGAACGGGTGGCAGGGGCGCGGGATTTGGGCCACCGACCACACCAGGCGCGGCAAACAAATTGCTCGTGCCGACGACGGCCGACATTAGCGCGCTGCCCACGACGCACGCAACACGTCGGTTGCGGCTGGCGGTGATCGGTTGTGACAGGCGTTGCATCATCGGTTCGATTTTGGGTCAGGAACGCGCACGGGCCCTCGATCCTTATCGAACCAACCTACAGACCGTCTGCACGGCAAACAGTCCCGATCGTGAATGTCCGGTCTAGGCGAAATAAGCGGTAATTCTCGCCATTCTGGACCAAAATTTAGCGATGGCGCATAATGTAACGATCAGGTTTGATGCACCAGCTAGCAGCCTTTTCCCGTCACCCAGAGCGTGTGGCACGACGTCATTGTTTCGTCATCCGTTAGCACAGGCCACGTTGTGGTTCGCGGTAATATTCGCATTATCGGCGCTCGCACTCGCGGCGCTGAGAAAGTGGCGCGGTAGTGCCAACGAAGCCCAACCGACGCCAAGTGAATTGCTAACAAAATTTCGAGAACTCCACGGACGGGGTACTCTTAGCGACGACGAATACCGAACAATTAAAACGAAGCTAGCAAGGCAGCTCGATGCCGAGCTAAAAGAAAACGACCGTACGAGTTAAAGCGACGCCACAACACAGTGACAGCTAAGCAAGCTGTCGCGGTTGTGTGGCGCACAGCGGACGGAGTCCGAAACCTTACTTTCGATTCGGTGAACGAGGACCGCCAATCGGACGTAGTGATACCGGATATGGAAATTGCGTCGCATCGGTTTCCAATGCAACGCAAGTGAGAACTGGGGACAAGGAAGCTCCTCCGGAACGCACGTGTGAACTTTGCGAACCAATCGAGGTCGGGGACGGCCGAGATCGCAAGCTCACGATCGAGCGACTGACACCATAGGATACATCAAGGCAACCATCCTTTTCTCGCGAGCCCTCGCGTAAGATGTTTGCCTACCGGGAAGGAGTTTCGAATGCCAACGGGCCGGGACATCAGCGGCACAACACGCCGCAGCGGCACAACCAAGAAGAACGCGTTTTGTTCGTTTTGTCGTAAGAGCTATCGCGACGTCGGGCCACTGGTCGAAGGACCGGGCGACGTCTACATCTGTGGCGAGTGCATCGAGCTATGCCAGTCGATTCTCGACCAAGAACGCAAACGCCGCGGAACGAGCAAGCAGCTCTTCACACGTATTCCCACGCCGCGTGAAATCCTCACGCAACTCGACGAGTACGTCATTGGCCAAGAGTCGGCCAAGCGCGTTCTTTCGGTCGCCGTCCACAGTCACTACAAGCGGCTCGTCGCTGCTGAGGATGATTCGGACGTCGAAATCGACAAGTCGAATATCTTGCTCGTCGGCCCCACGGGTTGTGGCAAGACTTTGCTCGCCCGCACACTGGCCCGCAGCCTGAACGTGCCCTTCGCCATCGGCGATGCGACCACGCTCACCGAAGCTGGCTACGTGGGCGAAGACGTCGAAAACCTGTTGCTCAAGCTGCTTCACGCCGCCGACTTCGATATCGAAGCGGCCCAGCGCGGCATCTTGTACATCGACGAAATCGACAAGATCGGCAAGACCAGCCAGAACGTCTCGATCACGCGCGACGTCTCGGGTGAAGGCGTGCAACAAGCATTGCTCAAGATGCTCGAAGGCACCACGGCCAATGTGCCGCCGCAAGGTGGTCGTAAGCATCCGGAACAGCAGTACATCCAGTTGGACACGACCAACATCTTGTTCATCTGCGGTGGCACGTTCACGGGCATCGACGACATCATCCGCAAGCGACTCGGCAAGCGATCGATCGGCTTCACCCAGGATCAGAAAACACACACCGATCTCGGCATGGCCGAATCGCTGCCACACGTCTGTGCAGACGATCTGGTCGAATTCGGCATGATTCCGGAGCTCGTCGGCCGTCTCCCCGTGATCAGCGCCCTTACGCCGTTGAACGAAGATGCTTTAGTTCGCGTGCTCACCGAGCCGAAGAATGCTCTTACGAAGCAGTACGAGCGTCTCTTCTCGATGGAAGAAGCGAACCTGCAGTTCACCGACGCGGCTCTCAAGGCGATTGCCAAGAAGGCCCGCGAACGCGAAACCGGTGCTCGTGGTCTCCGCTCGATTATCGAACAGACGATGCTCGACATCATGTTCGATCTGCCCGAGCAGCCACGCGGCAGCCGCTATGTGATCACGGACGACGTCGTTCACGGCAAAAAGCCGTTGTTCGAACAGCCTCAAACAAAGAGCGCTTAGTTTGACAGACGTTGCAAAGCCCCCGGGTTCATCCCCGGGGGCTTTTTTTGTTGGTTGAATGCCGAACGGCGCTCACAGCTTCTTCGCTATTTCTTGTTCTTGTCGCTGGCATTGGTGGCGATTGCCGGATGTAGTTTGCGCAGTTGCCGTACGTTCTCCAATGAATGGTCAGAGGGAGATCAGTCTGGTCGGCTGGCGTCTAGCAAGCAGGCGTCAGATTGACAGTCACTTGAGAAAAGGATTGGAATATGTTTGCCTGCCGGTGGCGAAGGTGTTAGGGTCATGCGCAGTGGGATTCCGCGACAGGAGTCCGAGACGATAGAAACCTTCAATCTTCGATCCGTGGTTGTAAATGCAATGGTTAGCACATTGGTTGTCGTTGGTGTCTTACTGAGCCAGTTGGGTGCCGCTGCGAATTCTAAGGCAGATGCTCAAAATGCCTCACGCACAATACCGCTTAGCTCTGTGATCACCACAGGGCCGCAAAAAGGGATGCAAAAAGCCATCGACATATTTCTGCTGGCAGATGGTAAGCCAGATTATAAGGTTTACAGAAATACCGTAGAGAGGATTGAACAGAGCACGCACTCCGGCGCATCCAACGTATTCCTAGTTGATGCAACGACAGCGCAAGATGCAGTCGAGGCCAGCAAGACTGTTCTTCTTGGATCTGGTTCAGCTCGGACGCCGTGGCCGGTGAATACTATAAATCCAGTCCGGGGTAGTCATTGGTTAGTGGCGTATTTAGGGACGGCGCCCAGTTCGCCAACATGGTG
>CAZGMU010000094.1:1192-4877 GCA_964526975.1 uncultured Planctomycetaceae bacterium | reverse complement strand
CGTCAATGGCAAGACAATCCGCGTGACGTATCGTGAATCGCCACCGACCGGGACCACCAGAGATGCGGTGTTGTATTACTATTGGGCGCCACTCGGGCAACTCGCGCCCGGCATCTATGACTTAGAACTATTCGATGCCGGGCGAAACATGATAAGTCTGATGCGAAAAGTTGAAGTGGGTTCGAACGAGGATGGAGGCCGAAAATGAATTGTTGTATGAGAATTGCCGTGTTGCTGGTGTACTTCGGGTATGTACACAGCTCGTTTGGTAGCACGCAAAGCATCGGTCCGAATGGAATCGATGCAGCAGGGTTGCTGGATTTCAATGGAGCGCTGCTAAACGGTAGTGGCTCTGTCATTGGGCAGCTTGAGCCGCAGCGACCTGGCAAGCCATTCTTTGACACGGATTCAGCGCTTATTAATTCGAGCGTGATTCCCGATGACGTGTTTTTTCGCCACGTAGAGACCTTTCCGCCCACGCCGCCAGACTTTACGCCGACGGACAATAATAGTATGGAAGTCGACGCTCATGCAGTGCGTGTCGCCGGCGTGATGATCTCCACCGATACAACAGATGTGGACATGGATGGTGACGCACCAACAGGTGTCGCGCCGTCGGCAGGTCTATTCTCAGCTGGATACAATCCTCTGACAGTATTTATAGACAGGGATCAAGCGGCAGCAATAACCGGACAACATCTTGCTGCGCTCGCCGGGACCGACATCCGGGCTATCAATATGAGCTTCGCGCTGCCGCTGACGGGAGCCAACACTCGTAACGGAAATCAACTCTTTACTCAATTCGTAGACTGGTCGGCACGGCACCATGATGTGCTGTATGTAGTTGCCGGCAACGAGCTTGGCGAAACAAATTCCATTCCTACAGATAATTTTAACGGAATAGACGTAGCTTCTTCTGTACAGGTCGGTGGAGTCTATTCTCAAGTGGCTGACCGCAATGAATATGACCGGGATGCGGATGGGGATCGAACGTCTATTGATCTGATCGCACCCGGCGAAAACATCGAGCTTGCAGATGTAAATAATCAGACGACAACGGGCAATGCAACGAGTTATGCCGCTCCACACGTGGTGGGTACGGTCGCGTTGTTGCAACAGTATGCGGAAGAAAGGATCGACAATGCTGGATCGCCTCGCTGGAAAGGCAGCCCTGGGGCAGGTCAGTCCGCTCCTGCACAAAGACACGAGGTGATGAAAGCCGTGCTCATGAATTCGGCGGATAAATTGAAAGATGACGGAACATTCGCGCCGCAAGGCGCCTTGCTTGGAATGAGTCGAACCGTGACTGATAAAGTTGGGAATAACTGGTTAGCTTCCGAAGCTTACGATGATGATACCAGTACAGGTAACGGATTCATCCCTCTCGACGATCAAATGGGAGCAGGACATTTGAACGCCCGGCGCGCCGTTCAACAACTTGCTCCCGGTGAATATGACGCCAATAGCGAAGACGTGCCGACGATTGGCTGGGACTACGGCCACACCACCGGGCAAAACAGTATCAACAAATATCCATTGGTTGGGTCGCTGGTTGCGAATAACTTTATCTCGATCACTCTCGCGTGGGACCGACACGTTGCCTTCTCGTCGGATGCCAATATGAATGGCGAATACGATCTGGGAGACACATTTGAGCCGTCGATGTCGTCGTTTCCGGAGCCGGACAGTGATGATCTCATAAACGATCTGGATATTTATCTGGTACCCAAAGGTTCTTTCAGCATTAACCAAGCAGTTGCCCTGTCAGCTAGTCCGGAAGGTACGCTGGAACACATATTCTTTCAAATCCCCACTACGGATGAATACGAGATCTGGGTACATCAGTTTGATCAAGAAGAATTTTCCGCAGGTCAGGACTACGCGTTGGCATGGTGGTACGGACTGGCACCGCCGCTCGTTGTGCAAGGCGACTACAACGGCGACCAAATCGTTGACGCGCAAGATTACACGGCGTGGCGCGCTGCTTTCGGCGACAGTGTTACCGCGGGAACCGGGGCCGATGGAAATGGCAATGGCGTTATCGACTCTGCCGACTACATCGTTTGGCGAAAAAGTTCAATCGCTGGCAGTGGCATGAGCCTGCCTTCCGTGCCTGAACCAAGCGGGTTGGCATTTTTTGCCTGCACTATAGCTGTGTCTATCTGTCGCTGGGGCGATCGCGTCGCTCGCAAGCAAGGCCCGTTATAGCCCCGATCATCAGCAGCGCTACACCAGCAGGCTCTGGCACCGCGGTTTGTGTTTCCAGTCCGCTACCTGCTGCCGCCGATACCGTCTTGCCGAAATTGGCACGCCAGGTGGCCAGATCGCCGCTATCCACCACATAGTTGCCGTTGCCATCGGCTGCGAGCGCGGAGCCGGTTTGCCCCATTGTCTTTCGCCACACAAGATAGTCGGCCGCATCGACCTGACCATCGCGATTGAAGTCGCCTTGCGACGTCAGCGTGGGTGGCAACATCGTCGCGGCATTGCCGATCCAAACATTGCTTACGGTGTAGTTGGCAACCGCGGCCATCGTGAATTGCAGATCGGTAATTACAGGATTGAACCCCGATCCACCCAGCGCTGTCAGCATCCATTGAAAACCTGGATCGGTGAAATTCGCAACCACCGAGCCGTTGGGAAAGAGCGATGCGGACATCGTATTCGCGCCGGTTCCGTTGCCGGAAATCTTGCCGACGAACAGATAGGTCGTGTTGGGAGAGAAACCGCTCGCGACCACATCCTGCCCCGCGGTGTCGGCCACGCTGTCGATCTTGAACTGCTGCTGCAGGCCCTGAAACGCGAAGTCGAACTGACTCGTGCCGGCGCTGTTCAGGAAACCGAGAGACAAGGTCCGGTTGCTCGAAGCAAGCTGAGCCGCCGAGAGTGGAGCAGTGTTCTCGCGCACGAGAAAGGTCACGTAGGTATCTTGATTTTGACCAAGATCGATATTCGTGGCGACCGTTGTCCGCATCGATCGGGTGGCGCCATTCACAAGGGCGGTCGTCTCGACGCTGCTCTGATTGCGAATCGTGACAAACGAATTGCTCCGCTTCGAGGCGCCTGCGCCGGTGCCACTCCATGAAAGGAAGCCGTTCGCTTCCTGCTTGAAGTTTCCGGTTTCAATTAACTTTCCTAGAACGTTTCGATTGGCTCTCCACCGTCCGCTTGTGCCGACGGCGTTTGAGAATGTCTCGAACGTGCCGCTGTAAGCCAACCGGTCGGGCAAGGTCACGCCAAGGGCAGTGAACCGACCGGCGAGCCAGTCTGCATCGGTCTGGTTCACGAAACCATTGCCATCGTAGTCGCCCTTCTCCCAATTGCCGGCCAGATAGAACGCGTCGAACTGAGCGGCGGTGGCCCTGCCCGTGTTCGTCCAGGAAGTACCCATATTATTGGCCAGTGTGATGGCATCGGTCGCGTTCACCTTGCCGTCGAGATTCAGGTCGGGCGTGTTCGTCTTCACCATCGCGTAATGGTGCATCACGCGATGCAGCCCCAGGTTGTTGGTCGCATCGTAATGCAAGGTCCAAGTAAACGTACCGGGCATGCCTCGATCGATCGCCAACTGGGTCTTTTCGCGGACTTGCTTGCGGCTCTCGATGTTCCATGTACCGGTGGTGCTGCCAATCGTTCCGGTGAAAGTCAATGCGTCGTACGCCAGGTTCGGATTCGCGGCAACGAT
>CAZGMU010000094.1:0-1182 GCA_964526975.1 uncultured Planctomycetaceae bacterium | reverse complement strand
GCTGAGGCCCGATGTGGTTTCACTGCCCGCTCCGTCGCCCCAGGTGCCGACGCCGATCGTGATCTGATCGTCGGAAAACGCCTTCGCCGCGCCTTGGCCGGTGAGGTTTTTTTTCGAATTTGCGTACGTTGCGCTCGACGAAGCGCTCAGGTGATAGCTCATCATCATCAATTGGTCATACACCTTCGCGTCGAACAGCGGCGTGTCGTCCCACCGCGAGTCAGTGCTGCCGTAGTCGCAGACGGAGATCTCCCAGTCATTTGTCGTCGGGGTTGAGGGATCCTTAAACGCGGCGCGGAGCTCGCGCGCTAGTTGAGTGTAGTTGCCCCATTCCGTCGCGTTGCTGGGGCGCTCCCAGTCGAAGTTGAAGCCCTTGATGTCGTCGGCGGTGCCGGCGCCGCCGAGCATGATGTTCTTCAACTGCGTGACGAATCGTTGCCGATTGGCGGGGCTGGCAATGATCGACTCCCAAGTCGCGTCTGTCTGGCCGTTCGTCACTTCGAACATGCTCAAGTGCATCTTGAAACCGATCGAAGCAGATTGCGAACGGATCGTATTGAATTTGTTCTGATACGATGTGCTCGCGAATGTCAGATTGCCGCTTGCGTCTGGCCGAAGGCCGCCGAAGTACAGCACGTCGGATACGTGCGTGTATAAGCCGTTGGTGGCAAATCCGCTGATCTGCGAATCGGTTGCCCAATAGGGGATGTAACCCCAGATTCTGAAATTGGCAGCGTCCCAGGCGGAGATCGAAGCCTGCTGGGCCTGTGCGGGCGCAGGTGGCATGGCGATTAAAATAGCCGCAACGCTCAAGGCCACAAAAAAAGCCGCGATTCTATTGGAGCGCTCTCGAAGCATCGCCTCTCCGTTCTAGTGTCATTCGTCGGCCAACTGCCGCCAAGGCCATTGTGGTTTGAGCGACGACGTGGTCACGATCTGCGTCTATAGAAACTCTGTTCCTCCGCCAGCCCTCGCAGAATGGCTGGCAGTGATAAATGGATTATAACAGCCCCTGACAGCATGGGTTAACATCTTGCCTGAATTCGAGCCAAGCAGCATCTTGTTTGCCGCTGCAGCGGGGTCGCAGAAAAGATAGGGGCAGGAAGCGAGTGGGCGCCATTCGGCAACCGATCTGGTTGACGTGGGGTGAAATCAACGCACGAAACGGCTCGATTGCAGGCT
>CAZGMU010000093.1:10208-13053 GCA_964526975.1 uncultured Planctomycetaceae bacterium | reverse complement strand
GAACCCAGCACTCGGCCTAAGAATGCTCAATTCGTGACTTTGCAGTTCTCCTGCCCGAAGCCCCCAAAATAGTTGCATTCCGGGGGGTGCCTGGCTATAGTGTCGTTGTTTTACCGTCTCTTACCGTTGGTCCGCGATTGTCCTTGGAAACGCTAATGAGGAAACGCTCATGACGACGACTTCTCCCGCCGACGCCACTCGGCGCGGCCAGTATAATTCCGCGATTCCGCGATTCCGCGATTCCGCGATTCCGCGATTCCGCGATTCTAATTCTTACTTTCGCCTGGTTGGCCTGTTTCGGTTCGCTCGCTAATCCCGCCTTCGCACTCACGCGACAAATTTACGACTGCGGCGATTCAGTAGGCGACACGAATTGCTACTTGGATTTACTCCAGGGTGGTTACTTCTACGGTCGTAGCGAGGGCCAGCCGCCGCGCGGACCGAATCCGCTCAACATCACCACTCCCAATGGCGGCAACCTCTTCGGCTCGACGGATGTCGACACGTTGTATGATCTGACTGGTCAGATCCATCAATACTACACCACCGTTCTTGGCCGCAACGGGCCGAACGGCTTGGGCGGAACCGGCAATGGCACCACGGTTCCTTCGGATGTCTATCGCGTGTTTGCAAATGGGGATTTCTCTTCGATTGGAGAGTTATGTAATGTTCCCCAGGGTTCCCCCAGCGCAGGGGCGTCGACCACTTCTTGTGTGGTCTGCAAGGGATCGGCGACGCCGGATATCTTCGGCCATGAAATGGCGCATGTGCTTGCTCGATATTCCGCGAATCTTGGAGGCACCAATGAGGCGGGTACGCTCAATGAAGCCATGGGGGATTTCTTCGGCGAAGCCTTCGAGCGCTATTTGACGGGCGATAATGACTGGATCATCGGTACGGGGCATGCGCTCCCTAATCGCAGCATGTCCGATCCGCCCACCATCGCGCAGGGCCCATTCGCCAGTCCCGATCGCTACCTCCATCCTGACTTCTACACCGGACCTCTGGATGCCGGCGGAGTCCACATCAATGCCGGCGTCCTGAACAAGGCGGCGTACCTTGCCGTCGAGGGCGGCGCGTTCAACGGCTATACGGTCACCGGCATCGGCTTCGAGAAGGTGGAACAGATCTGGTTTCGGGCGCTCACCGAATACTTCGAACCGACCGAGACGTTCAATGACGCCTACTTCGACATCATCCAGGCGACCGACGATTTGTACAGCTCGTTCGAAGTGACGCAGATCACATCGGCGCTGCGCGCCGTGGAAATGCACCTGAGCCGCAACGTGCCCGAGCCAGCCAGCCTCATGCTGTGCGTCGTCGGTGGGCTGGCACTGATGTTCGGACGTTCCGCGAGAAACGCTGGTTCGCGCGAATGGTAGCGGGTAGCACCGACTTTCAGCCGAAAGTCGATGCCACCCTACGCCGTTAACCCTTTTCCGAATCAAACCATTCGTGGAAAGCATGATTCTACGGTTGACTTGAACGAAAGATAGTCTCACGCAGAGGCGCGAAGTCGCAAAGACAAAAATGAATGGAACCACGAAGACACGAAGGACACGAAGAATTTAGGAAGTGACTGTAAAAAAAGACCTGCTCATTCCTCTTTCTTCTTCGTGATCTTCGCGTACTTCGTGGTTCAATTCCTTACTCTGCGCCTTAGCGCCTCTGCGTGAGCCTCTTTTAAATACGGGTTAACGGCGTAGGGTAGCACGCCCTTATGCCGCCGCTGCCGCCTTGGACGCTGGCTCTCCGCGCGGTGCAAATACCAGCACCATCACCGCGCCGGCAATCACCAGAATCAGACCGGCCAAAAATAGTGAATCGAGATCAGCTATCTTCGTCTTGGCCAGCGTGTTCACCACCGGCGCTCCACCAAACACGAGCGGCATCACGTACACCGGCTTGCCGCCCGAGTTGAACGCCATGATGAGCCCGATCGCACCGACCGCGCCGCAGATCCCACCCGCCACGGCCCATAACGTGCCCATGCTCACAAACGTGCTGGTTTCACCCAGCTCGGCCAAGAAGAACTGCGGCACAATTACGGCGACCAGGAAGTACGCCAGCCCCACGCAGAGCAGCGGCCGCAGTCGACTGTGATGCATCGCGGCCTGCCCCTTGTGCAGCACCGGCCCATACGCGCCCCAGCTCACAATGGCGAGCGCAATCGCCAGGAAGCGTGCCGCCCAACTGGTCCAAGCCTCCGCGCCTCCGCTCGCCGGCGGACTCGGTGCCCGGAGCAACACGGTCACCGCTCCCAAAGCAACCATCACCAAACCGGCTAGAAATAACGGCCCAATCTCCTTCGTGCGTCGGGCCAGGTAAATCGTCAAAAATGCGTTCACAACGGGCGCACCGCCGAACACGAGCGGCATCACATAAATGGGCCGCCCACCAAACTTGAACGCCAAGATAATTCCAAACGCCCCCAGCGCTCCAAGCGCCCCGCCGGCGAAGCTCCAGATCAACCCGGTAACCGTCCAGTCGCCTTTCTCTCCATAAAGATGCAGCCACACGGCCGGCACAATCACACCAATCAAGAAGTAGGCCAACCCGACGCACACAAACGGCCGCAAAAATGCCGGATGCACATGCGAAGTAACCGTCGTGGAGGTTTTCCCATCGGACGACGTGGTGGTTGTCGTCGTGCTGGTTGCCGCCGCGGCATCGGGCTGCGCCAGGCGAGCAACCGCCGACTCCGCCATTTGAATCTGGCCTTTGAGAAGCACCTGGCCATAGAGCCCCCAGCATAGAATCGTGAGAGCAATCGACGCGCAAAGCAGAGCCGTATTTCGCATAAATGACTTCAGTAGAAGATACCTAGTAGTAAGGGCTTAGCGTC
>CAZGMU010000093.1:0-10198 GCA_964526975.1 uncultured Planctomycetaceae bacterium | reverse complement strand
GCCCTCACCTACACCCTCACCCGCGACCACGGCATCTGCTGGCTCTGCAACCACCCCGGAGCCAACTCCCTCGACCACATCCAACCCAAAAGCCACCGACCCGACCTCACATGGCAACCCGCCAACTGGAAAGCCGCACACCTCGCACGAGCCGGCCAACCACAAGGCTGCACCACCCCAAACTGCAACTGCCCAGGCAACAGCGGACGCAAGACCAAACCACCCGACCAACCACCAACCCGCATTCAACCACACTAGCGCCCCACTCTACCCCGCCACCCACCGCCCAGCTAGTCGCCCCGCAATGCCGGCAGAATCGGAGCCCGCAATACCGATCGCGTTGCCAACCATCCGGCCACGATCCCCACGACCGCAATCGTGCCCAAGAGCATCGCCAAAGTCCCCCACGGCACGCTTGCTCCATGTGGCGCCCACTGCGGAATGAGCGCCACCGCCGCCGCAATCGCTCCCACAACCAGGCCGCCGACAAGCAGCACCGCGTTCTCGCCGATCACCATCCACACCAGCCGCCGGCGTTCGAACCCGCCGGCACGCATCAAAGCCAACTCGCCGCGGCGCTCCAACACGCTTCGCAGTTGCACGACCGCGAGCCCGATCGTTCCCAGGAGCAACCCCAAGGCGCCCAAACTTTGAAACGTCGACAAGTAGGTGTTCTGCACCGCCAAGAACTGCGCGAGCATCTCGCGGGCATCTCGCACGTCGAAACCTTCTTCGCCGAGCGCCGCCTCCAATGTCGTAGGCAAAAGTAGGTGCCGCGAGCCGAACGGCACCTCTTCAGCGCCTAAATCGTTCGCCGCTTCCTCAGGTCCGCCTCGGCTCGGCGGACCTACTGCACGTTCAATCAAAAAGAACCGGTACCCGCCCGTATCGGGAAACATCCGCAGAAAGTTCTGCTCGCTGACCAGCAGACTCCCCTGCAGCACACTGTTCTCCAGCAGCCCGACGACCTGCAATGTCACCTCGCGCCCCGCCGCATCGCGAATCGGAAGCCGCGACCCCACGCCCTTCAAATGCAAACTGTAAACCGCGGTGCTCATATCCAGCACCGCGGGCACGATCGCCGCCCCTGCGGCATCCTTCCCTAAGTCTGCATCGAGCGCCGTCCACGGCCGATTCGCGTAACCGCGTTGCTTCGCCGCCCATGCAAACCCGCCTCGCTTGATGAGCGACTCGGGCACGCCCAGCACGCGCGGCTGCCGCGCCTGATACAAGTTCAAGCAACTCGCATCCTCTCCCGCCGCCACGCGTAGCGAGTACACGCGCCACTCCTCAAGCTGCCGATTGGCCGCATCGGAAAATGCCAGCTCGCGCCGCCCTTCGACCGTATTGAGATCGTAATGGATCGGCTGATCGCTCGTCGCCACAAACTCGAAACCACCAGTCCCGCCTTCACCCGTATTCAGCCGAAACGCGCTCACCGCGATGATCAAAAAACTCGCCGTGGCCACCAAACCAATCGTGAGCGTGCTCCGCCCGGGATTTCGCGTTGTGTTCAGTAATGACAACTGCCACAACGAAAACTCTCTGCCTCGCTCGCCCCTCTTCTTCCTCTCTGAATCATTGAGCCCTGGGGAGAAGGTGCTCTTCCGCAGTTTTGCCCGCACGTCTCCCAACAGTAGCGCGAGTACCGTCGCCCCGCTGGAGAAAAAAGTCCCCGCCTGCGCCTCACCATGCAGGAAAAACCCAGCTAGACATAGAAGCACCGCGAGCGCCAAGAGAACAACTCGAATCACCGACCACTGCAACCACCTCCAGCGTCTACCATCTGTTTCCATCGACGCGTTTGTCGCCTGCATCTCCGACACCCCGCTTAACAACCGCGCCGCCGGCAGCCGCACCAGCTTTCGTATCGACCAACGAATCGCCAACCAGGACACGCCCACTCCGACCAGCCACCCAATAGCCAAACTTGGCCATCCAATGTGCAGCCGCAAGAAGGGCGTCGAAATTGCCGCCACCCACCACGTCGTCAGCGCCAGAATCACCAACCACGCATACAACACACCAAGCACCACGCCGATCGTCGCCCCCACGACAGCCACCACCACGCCCTCGCGCGACAAGAGCCCCGCAATCCGCCGCCGTTCGATGCCCACCGCCGCGAGCGTCCCCAACTCCTTCACGCGCTGCTCGACACCAAGCTGAAACAACAGCGCGACCAGCATTACCGCCGCCGCGATCAGAAAGAAGCTGAACCCCAAAAATAGCCCGCCAAACGGCGTCGTCCCCGCCGCAGCCTTGAGTCCCGCCGCCTTGAGAGGAACGATCGCCATACCGACCGAGGCTGGGTCGATTGCCCGTCGCAAGGCGTCGATGGATTCGCCGTCGCTCTTTCCGCTCTCGCTTCGCAACAAGCTAATCGTGCCCCACCGGCTCGGCCACATTCGCTTGGCGGTCGCCAGCGCAACAAACGCCTTCGGCGTCGTGCGATATTTTTCCCAGTAGTCCTCGTCCTGCTTCCGAATCTTCTCTACTAGCTCGAACGGCAAGTCCCAGTCCGCGATCGTTTTCTGATCGGTCACACCCGGAAGCTCCGGCGTCAATTTCGGATCGGCCGCCAGTGTCGGCTTGCCGTCCGCCGTTTCGAGCGGAACGATCGCTCGCAGCTTCAGCGGCGGCGATTCTCGCTCTTTCAATTTGCCGTGCGTGCTTTCCGGCTCGTAATACTTCAGCGTAACGCGATCGCCTACCTTCGCTTGCAAGTCTTCGGCCGCCCATTGGTTAAGCGCAATCTCATCGTCCGCCAACCGAATCGGCTGGCCCGCCTCATCCACCAGCGGCCCCACATCCTTCTTCGAATCGACGCCCACAACGATCGAATAAGGGATGATCCTCCGCTTATCTCCCTCGCCTGCTGCAATCGAGTTGGCCAGGTAAGTCACAACCGGTTGCAGCACGTCACCTTGCCACAGCTTTTCCACCACGCCGACAACCGCATCGGGAAGGACTAGTTGATCCGCCGCGATCTGAAAGCCATACACATTCTTTAATTTTTCGACTCGCAACCCGTAATCTTCCAGTCGGGGCTCCAGCGCATGCTTAAGCTCTGCCTGACTGGCATCGTCACTAGCAACCGTTCGCCGATCCGTTGCAACAAGAACGACATTCGCCTTCCCCGGCTTCTCGATCAACTTCTGTAGCGCGCCCAGCGACACAAACAAACTCCGCGGCAATTGCTGACTCGGCGCGATCCCAAACCGCGCGAGTCCCCTCGGCGGCAGAATCGCTCCGACCTTGAAACGTCGGCTGCGCGACGTCTTCTCAAGCTCCTTCGCCCCCAACGGGCTATCGGCCGGAATTGCTCCCACGAGCGGAATCTGTAGCAAAACGCTGTCACCAACCGCGACGTTTAACTCCTTGGCCAGCGGCTCGGTGATCGCAACTTCATCTTCGCCAAGCGGCGTCCGTGGCCCTCCCTCGCCCAGCGACCAGAACTCCGGCTTGCAGCCAATCACGCCGACAGCCGTCGCTCGCCGCGTATCCGATCGGCTACCCGCCTGCAACGTGCCATTGAGCAGAATCGCCGGCTGCGCGCTCGCGAAATGCTGCTTGAACCCAGCATCGGCCGCCACTTCGTTCGCCAACTCCGCCCGAAACATCTGCCCTGCCACAATCGCCGAATCGATCCGCCCCAAGCGTTGCAATGTGAGATCGCGCAAGCTGCCGCGCATCGAGTCGCCAACCAACAGCGCCCCGGTCAGAACCGCCGTGGCCACCGCCACGCCCAGCGCCACGGCCAAATGAATCCGCCGGTAATGCCGCAGGCTCGCAACAATAAAGCTAAAGCTGGTCATAAGTCGTCATAAGATGCGGCGCACCGCGAATCCCGGGTGGCACGCCCTGACGCTTTGGGAAGGGCGTGGCTCGCCGCACGGCACGCTCCACGCCCTTCGAAGACTCAGGGCGTGCCACCCATCAACTTCCCCCCTCCGACACCTGACACCTGACACCTGACACCCGACACCCGACACCTAATCTCCTCACGTCCCGCGCACCGGCCCATACCACTCGATCTGCTTCCGCGGACAGAACACGACTCCTTCCGCTTCGCAATATGGCCGTAGCCACGCAGCTCGCGCGTCCAGCTCCGCCTGTTCTACCCCCTGCGGCATCAGCAGCACACGCTCGCGCGCGATCTCCGGAAACTCCGCCAGGTAACTCTCGACCTCGAGAATGTCCGCCGGCATATCAATCACAAACTTGATTTGGTACGCATACTCGCTCACCAACCGCCGAATCACTTCCGGCCGATGCCGCTCGCGCTCGTGCCGACGATGCCAGTGCGGATGCGCCTTCGCCGCCGGCGACGACGACGCAAACTTTGGGCTGATCGACATCAAATCACAAGCGACAGGTAAATAGAGCGTGCCGGCCGTCTCGATCGTCACGTGACGCCCCGCCCCGCGCAGTCGCTCACACAACGGAATCAACTCGGCAAACAACATCGGCTCGCCGCCCGTCAGCACCACGTGCCGCGAGTCCCACTCTTCCACCTGCGCGACAATCTCGTCTGTCGACATATCGTGGCCTTCCGGTTGCCACGACGCATACGGCGTATCGCAAAACCAGCACCGCAAGTTACACCCACTCGCGCGCACAAACACACTCGGCTCACCCGTCAGCAAGCCCTCACCCTGCACCGATCTGTAAATCTCGGCAATACGCATTTCTAAACCTGCCACAGAGGACACAGAGAGCACGGAGAAGGAACAAGAAAGAGGAACCAGAGCTATTTGTTCGACACGCTGTGTTTCTGTTGTTCGAGCAACTCGTTAAGGACCCTTCTGTGTTCCAGAATCAAACTGAACAAACCGTGTAATCCAATCGTCAGCATCAGAACACCTAGCATCCGCACTCCCCAGCCATGATCGATAAGCCCTGCCATATTGGTCATCAATAACGGTCCAAAGCTGATGCAAGCTGGAAGCAGTGCATAGTACCACTTAAATTTCATTTCATAGCTCCGACACACCAAATTGGTAACTGAGCAACTACGTTTCTAATTCGATATTTCTGCTCCGTGCTCTCTGTGTCCTCTGTGGCTAATTCTCCTCCTGCAAATCCTGATAAACAATCGGATCCACTACGCCCGCCTCCGCGAAGCCTTTCAACCGCAACTGGCACGCATCGCACCGGCCACAGGAAATCCCCGCGTCATTCGGCGCATAGCACGTATGCGTCAATCCGTAGTCGACTCCCAACTCCGTTCCTCGCCGAATGATCTCCGCCTTCGTCATTCGAATCAGCGGCGTGTGAATACGAAACTGAATCGTGCCCTCGACTCCCGCCTTCGTTGCCAGGTTGGCGAGTTTCTCGAACTCGGCGATGAACTCCGGCCGGCAATCGGGGTAACCCGAGTAGTCGACCGCGTTCACGCCGATAAACAAATCTGCCGCGCCCACCACTTCAGCATAACCAAGCGCGAGCGACAGCAGCACAGTGTTCCGCGCCGGCACATAAGTAACCGGAATCCCCTCAGAGATGCCGCTCTCATCCCGATCCAGTGGCACGCTGATCTCGTCGGTCAGCGCGCTCCCGCCAAACTGATCAAGCCCGACCGACGCCACCACATGCCGTTCGACACCGAGCGACTCCGCAACTCGCTTCGCCGCATCCAACTCAAACCGATGCCGCTGCCCGTAGTCGACCGACAGCGCAAACAATTGGTACCCATCATGCCGCGCAATCGCCGCAGTGGTCGCCGAATCCAGCCCACCGGAGAGCAGCACCACAGCCGCCCGTGTCACCATTTGATCAGAACTACTCATCTACATAGCCGACCCATTCTGGGTCGGTCGCCATAGCCGACCCATTCTGGGTCGGTCGCCCACCAATACATCAACCAACACAAACCGTCTTCCCGACCAAGATGGTCGGGCTATATTCCCATCGAGCAATCCATCTTCTTTTCATGCCTCTTTGTGCTTTTCGTGGCCTCCTCCGCCCCTTCCCCGGCCAATTCTATCATGCCACAATGCAAGGCCCTTCAACAGGACCAGCCAACATGTCTGAATCCCGTAAACTTCTTGAAACCTTCGACAACCAGTTTCCAGCCCGTGATTACGAAATCAAAATCGTCGCCCCCGAGTTCACGTCGGTCTGCCCCAAAACCGGCCAGCCCGATTTCGGCACCGTTACGATCACGTACACGCCCGACCAGAAATGCGTCGAGCTCAAGAGCCTGAAGTTCTACCTACAGAGCTTCCGCAACCAGGGAATCTTCTACGAAAACGTCACGAACACGATGACCGACGACTTTGTCGCCGTCATTCAGCCACGGTTCCTAAAAATCGAAGCCGCCTTCAGCGCCCGCGGCGGCATCACCGAAACCGTCACCGTCAAATACGCCTCGGCACTTTAAGATTTAAAGATTAACCACGAAGGCACAAAGGACACGAAGAAAGCCAATTCATAAAGAGAAACCACTAATCTCCGCTAATCTTCACTAATAAATACAAACATTGCCTTCGATAGATAGCCTTCCTGATGGCTTATCAGCGTAGATTAGTGAAGATTAGTGGTCTCCTTCTTTCTTCTTCGTGTCCTTTGTGCCTTCGTGGTTCAACCTTCCGCCCGCAACTAACAATAGCGAATCATGACCACTCGCCCACAAGTCGTCCTCTCCGCCTTTGGCGACGAAGCCGCCAATCACAAAACGGCCGCCGAACAGTTCGCGGCGCTCGCTGCCGCCGGCCTGCAGTACTACAGTCTCCGCTTCGTCGATGTCGGCGAAGGCATCAAGAACGTGATGAAGCTCACCAAGAGCGAGATCACCAAGCTCCGCCACATCGAAGATGAGTACGGCATGAACGTCGCCTCGATCGGTTCGCCGATCGGCAAGGTGAAGCTCAAGGATGTCGACGACGGCACCTCGAACCAATACGTTCCGTTCGACAAGTATCTCGAAAAGGAAGTCAGCCGCGCGTGCGAGCTGGCTCACACTTTCGAAACGAAGCTCATCCGCGGCTTCTCGTTCTACCCGCCGAAGGGCGCAGACCCACGCGAGTACTTGGAGCAAGCTGCCGACCAAATCGGCCAGATCGCCGAAGCCTGCCATCGCAGCGACCTCACATTTGGGCTGGAGATCGAAGCCAACCTCGTCGGCCAAACGGGCGAACTCATCGCCGAGCTGCATCGCCGCGTGAATCACCCGGCCTGCGTGACGGTCTTCGACGCCGGCAACATCGTTTGCCAAGGCTACACGCCCGACGAAGTCTTCGCCCAATACGTCGCCATGAAACCGAGCATCGGCTGGATTCACATCAAAGACTACCGCGACCCCACCGCACCTTTAGCTGTCGCTTCCCAGACCGATGGCGAGGCTCGCCACGTCAACGAAGAAATGCTCAAGCATTTCGTTCCCGCCAATCTCGGCGCGAGCGGCCACGAGCGCATTCTCCGCGACTTCGCCGAGATGATCCCGCAGCTCGAACAAAAGCTCACCAAGCGCGGCATCCCAGGTGTCATCCTCGATCTGGAGCCGCACGTCAAAGGCGGCGGTCAATTCGGCGGCTTCAGCGGTCCAGACGGCATGGGCGTCGCCCTCCGCGGCCTCTGCCGAGTGCTCGACTTCGTCGGCATCGACTACCACCTCCGCAACTTCGACGACATCCGCGCCGCCCGCGGCTTCTAGTCGAAGAACCCGTTGGCAACATCCTAGCGCTCTACCCCCTCTCCCCTTGGGAGAGGGCCGGGGTGAGGATGCCTTGGAAACGGTTTGAAAGTAAGAATAAAAGATCTACTCCTTCTTTCTTTGTGATCTTCGTGTCTTCGTGGTTCCATTCCTTACTCTGCGCCTCAGCGCCTCTGCGTGAGCCTCTTCTGAAAAAGGTTAACGGCGTGGCGTGGAGAACGTGCTTCGTGGCTCAATGCCTTTGCGTCAACTCACTCTTGCTCATCGCTCTCCACATCAATCGGCAGCGTCATGGACTCTGCCTGGGTAGCCATCGCCGCGACTTCAATCGCTCTATTGATCGTTCGCTTCAAACGATACAGCGTGCGAAACGTTTCTCCCACCCAATACACAGCCACCACCAACGTAACACCAGCAGCAACCGCCGACAGGCTTTGCCACTCCGACGAATTGAAAACGAGCCACAAGCTCGTCGCGCCGGCCAATGCGGCGATAATCACTTTCGTCGTCGCGCTGCGGCGCAGCTTGTTTAGCTCATGCCGGCTGATCGCCATCCGCGCCGTTTCATTCGCTAGTGCCCGAAGCGCGCTCATGTTCGTGGTCGGCGTCATGGCCGAAACCCGTCGCTTGAGCAACTCCAACGCGTCGACCGATTCGTCCTCGGCGTTCTCCGCTGCCGGCGCGGCTTCATCAGTCGCCGCGGGCTCGATGTTTTCTTCGCCACCGTTCTGCGAGGGCTTCGCCTCGATCGGTACTGACGCTTCCGCTTTCGCGATTTCGCTATCGCCCCGCATCCGCTGCAACAGCTTCGTCATGTACTGCTCGATCGACTCTTCGTCTTCGCTCTTGGATGAAAACAAATCATCCTTCTTATCGAGGCTTGCATTGGCACCCAACAACTGCCCGCGAGCCGGGGCGTCCCCGCCCCCGCCCACCCGCTCACCATCCATGACCGCCGGCTTCGAAGAAAGCGACTCGCCCGCGTGGCCCAACGGCGCCTCGCTCTGGTTGTCGTCCAGTAGATGGGCAAAGCGATCGATAAACGACGGCGGCTCATGCTTGATCGGCGGCTCGCTTTCCGTCTGCTTCGCAAGTAAAGAATCGCCCGACTCGCCCTCCGCTTGCTCGGCAGCAGAGCGCCATAACAGACTCAACGGCGACGACGCTTCTTCCGCCGCGAATGACGCCTGGGCCGCAACCTCTGGCTCTTTCTCCAGAAGACCCTCCACCGGCCGACCTTCTTCAATGGCCTCTTCTTCCGCAAGCCGATTCGACTCCGCATCCGCAATCGCATCCGTGAGAACTTCAGCGCTCACCGGCTGCCAGGCGCTTGCATCGCTCGTCGGCTGATTCCAATCGGACTCAACCGGCTCGGGCGAGGAGAACCCCGACGGAACGACCACCTCTTCCGCACAATCGACTACCGGCTCGCCATACGATTCACTTCGACCGATCGAGCGCTCCGCCTCGGCCACTTGCGCGGCCGCCGCTTGTCGTGCCGCGATCTCTGCCGCCTCGGCCGCACGCTGCTCGGCATGCGACAGTTGTAATTCCAACTCTTGAATCTGCTGCAACTGCTGGCCGTGACGCGACTTCGCCTCGGCCAGGCGCAACTCGGTCTCTTGCTGGACGCAAACGAGCACATCGTGCGACTTACTGGCGGCCGCGAGTCGCTGTTCCAGCACGCTCACCGTCTCGGCAAGTTCGTCGGCCCGCTCCGCATGCAGGCGCAATTGCTCCTCGAAGCAGCTCGACTGCTCGGCCAACTGCTGCGATTGCTCCGCGAACCGCCGTTCGTACTCCTCCAAACGACGTTCGTTCTCCGCCAACGACGCCGCAGCGGCCGCCTCGGCCTCCAACTTCGCCGCACGCTCGCGCTCCAACTCGTCGGCCACGTTGCCGAGCATGGCCCGTTCCGATTGTAGCTTTTCAAGCTGTTGTCGGGATTCGTTCAAGCTCGCCACGAGCACGGCATTTTCCCCCGCCAGTTGTTGCTGCGACTCGCCCACCGCGGCCGCTTCCGCCGTCAACGCCTGCCAGGCTGTTTCCGCGGCCGACCGCTCGTCGGACAAGCGTTGAACTTCGCTCTTCAGTTGGTCCAGCGCATCGTGCGCCTGGTCGTGCTCCTTACGCAGCATTTCGTAAGCAGTGACCACTTCCTTGTGTTGATCGTCTCGCTCCTGCATCTCCGAAATCTGCAAAAGTGCCCGATACAACTCGGCCGATGCGTTCTCACGCCCGGCGACCACCGCGGCGATTTCCCGCTCCAATTCGGTCAAACGCTTTTGCTCAGCCACCAGTCGAACCTGCTCCTCGGTCAACGCCGACTTCGCTGCCGCCAGCCTCGCATTTTCTTCGCCCAGCTCCTTCACCTGCGCCTGTAGCTGATCGACCTGGCGCTCGAATGCGTCTCGCTTTTCCTCAAGCGTCAGATTATTCACGGCCAATGTCGACTGCTCGTCGTTGAGCTGGGCGACTCGTGTCCGCAACGATTCGTTTTGCTGGCGCAGCTCGCTACGCTCTTGCCGAAGCGAAGCCTGGTCC
>CAZGMU010000092.1:12607-13114 GCA_964526975.1 uncultured Planctomycetaceae bacterium | reverse complement strand
GGATTTCGGCCTGAAGATGCTGAAGGAACAGCTCCAATTCCTCCTTGTCGGGCAGCTTGGCGATGGCTGGAGCCAACGTTGGCCAGGCGGCTTGTAGCCGGTACGGCTCAAAACGTGTCCCACCGGAAATTGACATAAAACAAATGGACTCCAGTGGATACACTTTCGCCCAAACCCGCTGCAGGAAGCGATCGGCGAGTTGAATAGCCAACTCGTGCCAGCTGAACTGGAGGCCGCGTTACCTTAACAAGCTCGTTGCGCAGAACGAAGATTGCTGGCTTCGCTGATTCAACGATCGCGCAAAGATTTCCGACCGCCTTCGAGATCTTTGTCGTCGCATCTTCATCGAACTCGGACACATCTTTCCCGAGTTGTGCCAAGCCTTCTACGCCCAACATGAATCCAATCGCGGCGCAGGCGAATTGATGTGCTTTGAGCAAATCGGGCGGCAAGCACGCTCGCAGTTCTAGCACGGACAAATCTGGCGATGCATCGAGTCGTGCGACG
>CAZGMU010000092.1:9540-12568 GCA_964526975.1 uncultured Planctomycetaceae bacterium | reverse complement strand
AGATCCGCTGGAAGTGCTGCCTCAAACCGATCGATCGATTCGAACGGATTCTCTGCGAGCATATTAAGCACCCATTGCACATGAGCCGCAAAAGGAAGAAGCACCGGTGCACTTGCAAGCGCGTCCTCGACGTATAACACGACTCCCTTAGCTTCGTCCAAGGACATGTCGCCAAAAGTAGCGCGAAATTCGTGACCAACTCTTCGGAGTCGCTTTCGCAACTCGCGACATGCTGGCTTTCGTTTGTAACGCGAAAGCATGTGCGCAAGCGAATGGTCGCCGTATTCTTCGCAGATCGCAAGTCCAATGAGTTTGCGAACTCTCGCACATTGAACGCCGGCCTCCATTGCTGCCGACGGGCTGGCGTATTTTGGAAAAGAGAGCTTCTTTGCCTTCAGGACGGCCGTAAGTTCTTCGAATTTTGTCCGTGATTCCGTTCGCCCTTCCACTGAAATCTCCTCGGTGATTCCGACGACTATCTGACAATTCGGAGGTTGCCTGCAGCATCCTCTCCAAGGTAGTCCACCCGAAACCGCTCTTCCGTGCAGAAGACGGTTTCACTCAGCTCGGAGAGCGTGTAACCCAAGTCTTTGAAGTGAACATCGATCAGACGACGGATCGTAGTCGGTTGCTCGGCGTCTAAAGGCGCGGGCTCATTCCTTCTATATCCCAATTTACTGAGATAGGTGAACAACGACGTATATTGACGATCGCTGATTCTACCAAGATCGCGTGCTCGGCGAATCAATGCCTGCATCGACACTCGCCAACGCGGTTTGAGCCGAAGCGCCTTAGGAACCGTAATTCCCTGGAGATCCGCTGACACATCGCGCTCTGGCATTAAGAATTCGCTCGCGAAACGGTCCGCTTCTTCCTCGGCGTTCGGCGTTGGAACGCGGTGCATGAATATGTGACCGACCTCATGAGCGAGTGTGAAACGCCAACGGTCGACGGGATTCTCGGAGTTGACAAAGAACAGCGGGGGCATTCCGCGCGGCCACTGACTGACGGCATCGAGTTGGCGAGTCCCGAACGGACATTGCACAACGACGCCCCCGGCTGCCTCGACGACCGCGACGAGGTTTCGAACGGGACCGTAGGGAATTTGCCATGAGGCGCGGACAAGCCTTGCGATCTCTTCTGGACTCTCGAATTCATCAATGTCCATACACTCAAAGCGCAATGGCAATTCGTCGACATTACGCAGCAGACGAGTAATGCCGATCCGCAGAACATTGATACGGTCGTGAATTGTGTTCAGCGTCCGTACAGGAAGCTTCTTTCGCTTGCGATGATAAAGGCAGCACGTACCAAAGCCATAGACAGTGTCTTGCTGGAAGAACAATGCCGGCGGGTACTGAAGTTGCTGCGCGAGCTCTTGGATTTCGTCATCCGACGGAACAAGAAGCCCATCCTCCCATTTGGACACCTTTCCTTGCGAAATGCCAAGCTCCTTGGCCAACTCTGACTGGGTCTTGCCCTGAGCACCTCGGGCCACTCGAAGCATGTCCGGATTGAATTTACTTCCACTTGGCGGCAATCGCTGCTGCGAATGCGACTCCGGTCCCAATTTCTCACTCATGCTCCCGTGCCCTTCTTTTGACCAGCCTGTTTGGGCTGAATCGGAATTGGAGTTGGCAGCGAGTCCGAAGCTGAAGTCGCCGGGAGGCCAAGCATTTCAGCATTGTCAAAGATCGAAAACCACCATCGAAGGCTGGAGCGATGCCTGCCAAGCTGGTACGTAAGGAGAATGTCTTCGATATCCGTTTCCGTCAGGTTCAGCATGTACCCGACGGTAAGCCTGGTGAATTCACCGCGAATTCCGGGAATATGTTCGTCCTGGTAATATCTGATCTGTTGATCGGTCTTCACGTTCATTGCGAGTTTTTCCCTGTTGAGCCGCTTAAATCGAAGAACGGCTCCGGCTCCATCACCGACGTACAGCTTGAAAAAGCCGAGAAGTGAGCAAGCTTCGACACCTTCGACGCCTGCAAACATCTCCTTCGCGCGTTCGACAGCGAAGTCATTAACGCAGCTTGCACGACTTCGGTTGCTAAGCCTGCTCCGCCCCTCAATCGTCACCTCTGATTTCCAGTCCGCCCAAGCATCGCACCAGATCGTGCATAAGCGACTACAGAAAGGGGCGAGCAACTCCCGGGCTTGCACTGACGTCAACTTGTCCGGAGGCACCCACTCGAAAAGCAGTCCCATCTTTTCCTCCAATGGCGTGCAACTTTTGGGCGTAAATTATTCCTAAATGTATTACGCGTTCGACACGCTAGCAATCCCCTCGTTTTTGGGGGGGCATCGCAAAGGAGAAACCGGGTTAGAGTCGGAATCGCGACGAGGATCGAGGTAGTACGACCGCTTTGTGGCGGCTAGCCGGTCAAGAACTCGAAGCAGATCAGTTCGAGGTCTTCTCGTCGGACTGATGGCGTCGTGTCGCGAGGACCAGGACGGTCCTTACCAAATTCCTCGGCCAGAATGCCCACGGATGCGAGCAGCCTTACATCGTCGCGCGATTGACTGAATTCCTCAAACGTCCGGCGGAGCTTCGCGTGCAGCGAGCGCCCCATCGGTTGACCCAAGAATCGAATGCAGCTCTTGGCCAATTCACGGTCAATTGTTTGCCGACGCAGCGCGTCTTTCAGTTCCTCGGCGACAGTCTGCTGAATCGGATCCACAGTCGTCGGCGCAGCTGCCTTCGCTTCGACTTCCCGCTCCGAAGCGATGATCTGCTGGATTACCTTTTCTTGCAGGGCAAACACGTCCTGGTCGCCTACGTAACGAGGCTCATCTCGTTGGCACGAGATTAACTGTGCGATCTCGTAGCGGTTTTCCTTGATCTCACCATTGCGAGCGTCGATGTATCGCCAGAAATGCCGACGTCCTTCCCCAGCAGCGCGAGGAGCTTGAAAGTAGAAAAACATGCCGTAACAAGCGTTGCGCCGCAGGCCAGAATGAATGCCGTTTGGCAACTCTGCGATGGAGTCTCCGCCATCACGATTGAGCATCTCTTTCAGGCTCT
>CAZGMU010000092.1:2523-9530 GCA_964526975.1 uncultured Planctomycetaceae bacterium | reverse complement strand
TCCGGCCAACTCTGCCCGGGCTTCTTCCTCGTCAAGGACCGCTCCGTCTTCGTCGCGAATGCGTCGAAGCGTATTGAACGTCCGAGGATGAACCACTTCGCCCAACACGCTTGCGTCAAGCAACCCGAGGTCGTCAATCGTTGAAATACGGCTCGTCAAGCGTTCGATCAAGTGCAGCAGGCCTTCGAGTTCTTCCTCCGGAAACATGTTGTAGATGCCGATTTCGGCGTGAGGACTGCCAATGCGGTCAATGCGCCCGTTTCGCTGAACGAGCCGGATTGGGTTCCAAGTGAGGTCGTAGTTGATCAGTACGCCGCAATCTTGCAGGTTCTGCCCTTCGGACAATACGTCTGTGCTGATCAAGACATCAATGGTTTGCCCTTCAACCTCTCGACCGCTGGCGATGGGTGCGAACAGTCCCAGAATGTGGCCTCGCTCGTCAGGGTGATTTCCGCTGTCAATCCGCCGAATGTGTGGATTGCCGGCTAATCCCAGCCAGGATGAGCAAGTCGCACCGGTTAATTCGCGATGGATGTATCGCGACGTGTCCTTAAAGCTGCTGAAGATTAGTACTTTGCACCCCTTCAATTCCCCCGCCAAGAGCTCCTTCAGACGCTCCAGTTTGCCGTCCGTGGCCTGGAGCGGCTCGGTCTGATGGTAGAGTCGTTTCAGAAGATCGACGTCCTGCTCCACGTCATGCCGCAACTTACGCAGATCGAATTGATTAAGATTCACCTTGGGGAGAGCGTCTAGATACGCCCGCGCCTCGGAGACCGCGTCGAGGTCTTCGGCCAGGCTGCCGGCCGCCGGTTCGTCTTCCTCGTCACGAGCCAGATAGCGCATCAGCTTTTGGAAATCGCGTGACGAGACGACCGTACCGTCGAGCAGATAGTCCAAATACGTTTCCTCGAACACAAGCGCCCGCCGCAGACTCTCCCGGAAGGCGAAGACGCTCGACTCCAGTCGCTTGAGAAATCGTGTCTTGAAGATTCCCACGAGCGCCGCTTCGCGCCCTGCCTCCCACTCATGTTCTTGCTCGTCGCGGATTTCGGATTTCTTGCGATACGTTTCCAATTGGTAGGGGGCCAAGGAAAGCCGATCGATTTCGGCCACGATCTGCGTGTAAAGTCCGGCGTAGGTCGCCCCGAGATCGTACTCAACCGTGTGGAGACGCCGCTCGGGAAACGCGACTGGCTTGCCATTGATCGTCGCGTTCGGGTAGGCGGCACGGATAAACGGACGTGTATTTCGCACCATGATCTCTTCGAGCAAATTGAAGAGCACCAAGCCCGGCGGCGCATCGTCGGCTTGAGCCAGACGCCGCGCGCGGCGAAAATAGACGTTCAGGTCACCGATGCCGGCGTCACGGAAATAGTCCGCTTCTCCCTGCGTGAATAGCAGGATCTGGCTGGCAAGGTCGTTGAGATCGTTATTGATCGGCGTTGCCGACAGCAGAATCAGCTTCTTTCGCTGGCCGTCGCGCCCGCGGCCGCCGCCGCGTTGAATCGCCTCGTCCAGCGCGAGATACCGATTTGACTTGTTGTTGCGAAAGTTGTGGCTTTCGTCGATCAGGATTACGTCCGCATCGGCGATTGCCCTCCCGTCGAAGCCCTCGCGCCCAAGTTCTTCCATGCCGACTACCGTGGCCGCAATAGTTGCGGTCGACAGTTCCCGTCGCCACATCTCTCGCAGAGAGGCCGGACAAACCACCACTGCTTTTTGCCGCCGGTGGTATGCGAAGTCTTCCAGCAGTTTCTTGCCGATCCAGGTCTTGCCGAGACCGACGCTGTCGGCGATCAGCGCTCCATCGTAGCGGGCCAAGATGCGCCGGGCTTTTCGAACCGCGTCTTCCTGAAACTCGGCCAGGTCCACGGCGCTGCGGCCCAATGCGGGCGAGTCTCCGCCCAACTCTTCGCGGAAGTACTCGTAAAGTGCTTTGATGTAAACTTGGTAAGGCGTGTACTCTTTCGTGCCGAACTTGCTCGCGTCGAGCAAATCGATCAACGCCTCTTTGAAATCGGCGCTCGATGCCCATTGCCGCTCAAACCAGGCGGTTAGATCGCTGACGGCCCGCGCGCCGACTTCGCTCTTGATTAGACGTCGCGCCGTGTCAGGCACATCGACGCCGCTCGGATCGAGGAGAGATTCAGCCGGCGCGCGATCTTCGCTTTTCAGATAGGCGATGCGCTCTGCTGCGTCGCGGTCCACGGGGTCATCTTCCGCGGTCAGCACTCGATGCACTACGTTTAATTCACGGTTGCTCGTCAGCCCTGGCCCGGTGAAGTTGCTGGAGCCGACGACCGCCGCGAACGGACGCAGCCGGTCGCCGCGGTTGTTCGGCCCAATCACGTCGCGATGAAATAGGTACGCTTTAGCATGCAGGAAGCCATCATCGAAGAGTCGCACCTGGGTTTTGTCTGTGCGAAGGAACGCGATCAGCTCTTCGACCAGCCGCAAGGTAGCCTCGTTGAACGGTTCCGCGGCCAAGTCTCCCGCGAGGCGATTCAGGCATTCGCCACGCCGATCCGCTCGCAGCCCGACGTCAGCTCCCGCCTTGGGCTCGGCTCCGATCAACAACCGAAATGCCCCCGCGTGGCATAACTGTTCGCGCAACAAGCGAAATCCCGAGATCGAGAAGTACGCTGTGGCGATATCTAACGGCCCGCCGGGGCAGCGGAAAAGGAAGTCGTTGAGGACATCGGCAAGACGGTGTTCTTGGTTGTCGATGACGGAGGGAATCGTCATGATGAATATTTCCATTCCGATTGCAACTTCCGCGCCTGCACTTGCAAATCCTTCGGGATGTAATATCGGACTCGATCCAATGGCTCCTGGGTCAGCGCCTTAAGTCGGTCGAGGAGAGTCGAGATTTCGACGGGTTCTTTCTCGCCGTCGATTCTTAGCCGTATAGCATTCCTTACACTTTGTTCGTCCGCCTCCTTTTCGGGAAAATACGGCTGGTTGTATTTGGCCTTCACTTTGTCCTTGAGGCAGTACATTTCCGGCGGATCATACTCCGTCTTGGTTCTCACCAATTCGAGCAGCGCATTTTCCCAGGCATCGAGATCGGGAGCGAGGTCGCGCTTGGCAAGGGGCGGGTCTACCACAGCGAATCGCTCCCTTTCGATAAACCGTCTAGCGAGATCGCTCAGAGCCTTGTCCGAGTGCGACATCCAGTTTTGGATTTGTTGAAGAACAGTGAACTCTTCAATTCGAATATACTGTTCGATCGTGGGCGACTTGGCCATCCAAAAGTCCTTGAGTGCGGGAACAAGGTTCACTTCTTTACCTTCGTCGTGGAACGCTTTCGCTCGACGCCACATGGCCTCGATCATTTTCTCGAAGCCACGAGTGGTCTTGTGCAGGTAGACGTTCTGGTACATATAGTACCGGGCAAAGATATACTCCTCGATGGCGAGCTTCGACTTTTCGCCCCACACGATGTCACGCCCAGCCTCGTCATCGCCAAAGAACTCGAAGCTGCTGAGGATGCGGAAATAATCGAAGTGCCCGTACCCGGCTCCGGTGAACAGGCTATCTCGTCGAAGGTAGTCAAGTCGGTCCACATCTAGTTGGCTCGACAAGAGATACTTCATCCACGATGGATGATCGTAGTTATTCTTGTCGATCAATTCCGCAACCGTTTTAGGAAGCGTTCGGTCCACTTTGCGTAGTTCCCTATGAACCTGAGTATCCTCAGAGAGGATAATGGCCTTTGACCAGTCTTCGTGGTCAATTCCGAGACAGGGCTCAAAAAGGTGGGAAAATGGTCCATGACCGACGTCATGAATTAGTGCTGCGGCAAGGAGCGGAGCTCGACCACGGTTCACATGCTCATCGTCACAGAGCGAGCGAATATGCTGAAGCGCATGTTGCATCAGGTGCAACACGCCCAAACTGTGAACCAGCCGGTTGTGATCCGCGCCAGGATAAGTCAGGTGGCTGACGCCGAGTTGGTGGATGCGGCGAAGCCGCTGAACTTCCGGCGTGTCAAGGAGGTCAAGTAGCCACTTGTCGCGTTCCCGATTGACGCTGATGTAGTTATAGAGAGGGTCCCGAAAGATCTTGGCAGACATGGCACCCCCCGGGTTTGTCGCGTGCTCGTTCAGTCGATAAATTGACGCGCCAGCTCCTCAGCGCTCTTGAGAAACTTCATGTTGTTGGACTGATCAAGCCCTTTGAAAGTGCAAGTCCGCTCAACCGATTCGGACCAAACAAGTCCTTGCTGTCGGAAATAAACCATCGTCGACGACACTTCCAACAACCAGAGATCGGCGTTCAGCAAGTCCTTGGCCAGTTTCTCATACGGGGCCAGTTGCGCAGCCAGCTTCTTCCCATCTGGCGTCTGGTCCAACGCGATGAGTTCCTTCACCGTGTGCTCCGACAGGCCGTAGTTGTATGTCTGACCGTATTGGTGCGACTCCGAGGATTCTTCCAGCAACCCGACCTGCACCATTTCGTCCGCTAGCCGCGCGACATCCTGGGAATAGGGGCCGTAGTGATGCAGGGTGTACTCGGCTTCGAGCGGACAGCCCGAAGTTTTCAACAAATATACGACCTTCTGCAGGCGCTTGCGCGATTTGAGCGTTCCCGCCCACTCCACCAGTTTCGCCAGTTGAAAGCGGGTCATGAGCCTTCCTCCATGTGGTGTGCGTCCGTCCAGTATGGTAATATCGGCTTGCGGCGACGTCTAGATTCAATTCACAGAGCTTCAATTGGGCGGCACATCGGCAGTAAGTTGCGACCTCCGCTGATTCGGACCCCGTTACAGCATTGTCGCAAGTCGTGATTCCAGCGCAGCGGCTTCCTCGTCAGTGATGCCGGCAAGACGGTACAGAATACGGTCGAGCAGGTCCTGGAGCGGTTGGGCGGCAGGGGCCAGCGCGGAGCGCTCGTGGCGGGCAATGCCGCCGCGGTCACTCTCGATGTCGACAATGCGATTTACTGTCGCGACGATGCAGTCGAGCACCGTAGTGGAGAAGGGGGGGGCGGCAAGCAAGTCAGAAATCGAATCGAAGGCCGCTGCCGTGTCGCATTGGGCGATTGCACTGGTGAACTGGCCCACCACCTTCGCGCACGGCGTATCCGAGAGAAACCGCGGAAACGGTAGGGCATTGAATTGATACTCATTGACCGACGAATTTGTGCTTCCAAGTCGGAAGTACCAATCGAGAAGTTTTGAATTCAAAACAGCCAGAAGTAATTCCAGCGGATAGCTGAATTCGCCTTCTCTGACGTAGCTGACCGAATCACAGCAGAATTCGTCCTGATCGACGATGCAAGCGACAATTCGACGAAAGTTATTTTGCGGCGACTTTCGCTGAAACCCTACCCTTCGTCGCTGGTGATGCCACGCTTTTGAATCCGGGCGTTTGTCTTTCAAAAAGCGTGAACGCCTAAGGAAGATTGCCTCTCCCTGCGATGGCGGACGCAGTACATACAGGCAGACGTTTGACCCTCGCAGCACTTGAGGACCATCTTTGGGTGAGTCGGAGAGATGTCCCTTGGCACCATCGGTCGTTTCGTTGACCTCGCCCTGATACGCCTTACAGAATTCTCCGAGTCGGGCCATGCGGTCGCTGCCCATGATTCTCGTGGCCAAGTCCCAATCTGCCTGGCTGCACGCGACGATTGGCTGATTGTCGGCGTCGTAGAGCTTTACATCGGCCCGCCGCATCGACAAGGACGGCGAGTCGTCGAGAATGTCCTTGCCAGGATGGACACGGACGCGAATTGGAAGATCGTCGACCGAACGCCGAGTAACGAATACGCAGGTGCTTAGCTTCGCATCCTCGAAGACGCGGTTGCGAGGATCGTCCTTTTGCGGAAACGCTTCGACGTGTGACAAGGCCGTTTCGGCAAGCAGCAGCTTGCGAACGCCGGCGGCTTGTTCGTCTCCCAATAGCGGCATCGGCACGATATGCCCGACGCCGCCGCCGTGGCGAGCGAGGGGGACGTTGCGGCAGACGAAGAGTTTGTAGAGATTCAGTTTGCCACCCAATCCGCTGGCGTAAAGCGGCTCGTTTCGGAAGTAACTCAGCAACTCATTGAGATCGATCCCCAATTCTTTTTCCGCCAAGACGTCGTAGGGCGGATTGCCGACCACGGCATCGAAACCTGCCGCGCCGACCGCAATCTGGTTCTTGTGCCTGATTCGCCGGCCGTCGGAGTCCGCGAAGCCGAAGAAGACTTCGGGGAACTCGATCTCCCAATGGAAGAACCAGCGGTCCGCCTGGCGGGCCAGCGATTCCACCTGTGCGACTAGCTTTCGCTCACCGTCGTCCGCCAGCGACGTGAGAAACCGCTCGCGGCTGGACAGGTCCAGGTCCCCGCCGTGCGCGAGCAAGCCGGGAGCCTTGGGCAGTCCGAAGTGCTTCGCCACGAGCAAATCGAGCACAATCTGGTAGCCAGACAAGTCCGTTCGGGCTTGGCCGTATTCGCTGGCCGATTGTTTTACCTCTGCGGCCGTGGCATCGGCCATCTGGTTGACCTGGATGACGTGACGGATGGCCCGCAGGAGTGGTTCGAAGTCGATGCTGAACAGTCGTCCCTTCGTTGCCGATTCCAGGTCGTTGAACGTGCCTCCAATGAGTGAATTGCCGCAGCGCAAATGATGGTCGAGGAATGACAGTGGAGCGCCGATGGTGAAGGCGTCGAGCCAAAGGCTTACCTTGGCGAGCTCGACCGCCATGGGGTTGAGGTCCACGCCGTAAATGCAGCGCTTCAGCACGTGTCGCTTAAGCAAATTGACTTCCGTGAGCTTGTCCGGATCGACAGCCACTCCCTGTTCGCCCAGGGCATTCAGAATGTTCTGCCGCGTGCGGTCGAGCATGAAGCTGACCGGATTCACCGGGAACTGATTCAGAAATGTCAGCAGCCGATCGGTAATAAAGTCGACCGCCTCGACGAGGAAGTGGCCGGAGCCCATGGCCGGGTCGAGCGCGCGGAAATCGAAGAGCTTCTCGACAAGGTCGCGATGGGCTTCATATGTTTTATTGGCAGCGAAC
>CAZGMU010000092.1:0-2513 GCA_964526975.1 uncultured Planctomycetaceae bacterium | reverse complement strand
GCATTGGCGACCGGCGCGGGCACAGGCGGCACTTTGAGCTTGGCGAGCTCGTTGTCGAAAGTTTTCCGGACCTGGCGCAAGTCGCCGCGGAGCGCATCCAGTTTTTCTGCGAGCACAGGGCCGACTGTGTGCTGGACGATATACTCCACGATAGGATCCGGCGTGTAGTAACTCCCGCTGGCCTTGCGTTCCGCCTTGTCGTTGGAAAGGTAGACGTCTCCCTTGCGAACGACCGCTTCGACAGACTTGCCGCGTTTGGGTTTTGCAGCAGTCAGCGGAATATACTTCTCCGCGCCTTTCTCCGTTTGCGTCGTCAAGTCCTCGCCGGCCACACGGAGCTTGAACTCCAACAGGCCTTCGTAAATGGAACCCAGGTGGCGAACTTCCAGCGACTTGTAATCGATGAACACGAGGGACAGCGTCTTGTCGTCCGGGTCGCGTGCCATCCGGTCGATAGCAAGCGCAAGATAGCGGTCAGGAACTTTATGTTCCGCGAGGAAACGCGCGATCCTCTGTTCGCGGGTCTCCGAATCGGTCGGCCGTGAAACAAAGAGACCGCCGTTGTAGATGGGCACATTGAGTGAGGCGTCCCCGCGATCCATCGCCGCGCACAGCCGCAGCAGCCGGTCGTAAAGCGTTGTCTCACTGGCGGAATACGCCTTAGCGAGTCGATCCGCGACTTCGGTTTCCGCGACACCGGCTCGTTCCGCGATCTCCTCCTTGATGCGAGTAAGACTGGCAGCGCGATACGGGGCCTCGCGGATCGGCAGCAGATCTCGGCTTTCGGCATAGAGCAAGAACAGCAGCCGGTACAACAACGTCAGAGTCGCCTCGAACGCATCATGAAGTTCAACATCACTCGGCTTGCTCTTTACGCCCAGCCGCTTCTTGCGATCTTCCAAAAATCCTTGGGCCAAGTGCGGAAAAATGGTCTCGAAGATGCGCTGCTTGAGGCGCTCGCCAAGTTGCTTCGCGTAGTCGCGACTGCCCTCGGCGATCGAGTCGAGCCAGCATCCTTTTTCAGGATATTCCTTGGGCTCGAAAGCTGCGGCCCGGAAGAATAGCCACCAATACCTGAAAGCCTCGTTCGGGTCGGTGTCACCCGACGCGATCAACGCTTCCGCTAGGTCGACTTCGTAGAAATTTGTGGCACGGGAATGCGCATGCCGGCTGTAAAGCCGCCACTGCCGGCCATTGGTCATGATGATCCAATCGGCCACGCCTTCCTCGAGGGCAGTGACCACGCAAGCACCTGGGTTTTCCTCAGGGGTATGTGGATCGACGTTGAAATCGGGACCATCGAGCCAGCGATCCCAAGCGTAGACAAACGCCGCCGTCTTGCCGCCTGGAACAGTCAACAAGTAGTCGGGCTTTGTATGCGCCTCGCCGGGGGACTTGTTGACCTGGAATCTGAAACCGAGCAACTCGAAGATTGGCTCGAAGAGCTGCGTGCGAACAACTTCCTCGCCTTTGCCAAGCCACCGCGCGCGCGAGTCGACCAGCAGTTGCCTTACGCGTTGAAATACTTCGGTTGGGTTTTCGCGCCACGCCGCCTCCTCGCGGAGCCGAGTGAGCAAGTAATGGTCGGCGAAAAGCGCGCGGTTACAGAAATAGTCTTCGCTGAAAGCCGCGGCCTCGAAGACGCTGCGAAGCTTGTCAAACTGTTCGAGACCGTCACGGCTCGTCCAAGTGAACCTTCGGATCGTGCGAAGCTGCCTGGTTCCAACAGCTTTGCGGTCTACGGCTAAACTCAACGGCACGACTTGAATACGTTGAATGTCGACCGGCCCTCGCGATTCGCGCCGACGCTTGTCGAGCAGCACAAACTCGAGCGTTTCGAAGTCGGACGTCAACACCAAGAGGTGATCGACATTGGTTCGCCCCAAAACGCGGGCCAGGTCGTTCCGACTCCTTGCGGTGAGTGAACGCAGCTGGACGAAAACGACCCTCAGGAAGCCCTCCGGGTCTTCCGAGAGAAGCTCAATGCTTTTAATTGGCGCAGCTGCATCGCCGGAGAGGCCGATAGACTCGGCAGTTAGTGGCACTCTTTTCTCGGTGCGATACCCGAGCGCAGTCAAAAAGGCGGCAAGCGCATCGACCGAGGTGACCCCCTTCAATTCCTTGGGCGAAAGGTTTAAATCAGTGACGAGTGGCATGCCCGTACAATCGCTCCGGCCGAATGCGGATTCCCAATCCAACAGACTGACGGAGTTTACTGGCTTTCTGCCCGATTAACCACTGGCCAGTGCCAGCGGAGAACAGAAAGGCATCTATGCGGAGAATTGGATTCACCACTTAGCGTCTGCCAGAGGGCATTGTTCGGTTGCCCACCGCAGCTTGTTTAGCCATCTTCGTGATGGGTGAACGGCGCAGCCGCAGAGTCTGCAACTTGCACCGCTAAAGTGCTCGCACGCCCTGCAAATCGCATGAAGTCGTGTCATTTCAACTTCGCTTCGCACAGGCCGCCCCTCAGCAATCCACCGTTCGCGAGCTTCGTGGTAGCCACGAACCCG
>CAZGMU010000091.1:7385-13263 GCA_964526975.1 uncultured Planctomycetaceae bacterium | reverse complement strand
TACTTGGAGAAAAACCCGATCGACATTTATAAGCAAACTGCCATCGGTGAAACGGACTCGACCGGCGAATACTTTCAACGTATTTGGAAGCGAGCGAATGCTCCGATCGAGCTGACCGGCTACGGCACCGTCCCTACCATCGATTTGCTCGCGGCCGCCGCTTTCCGCGAATGCCGAGCATCTCATCGCGCGCGAAATGCCGCTGCTGAGAAAAAGTAACGAAAAGAGTCTATTGGAACAGGAGATAACAGAGTTTTACCGTTTTCTCTATTTCCTCCCGTTCGAATCAGAAGGCTTACCCCCTGTTCCGCTTTCCACGGCTGCGCCCCACCAACAATCGGCCACATTGCCGAGCCCCTGGCAGGCCCCTATGCGGCCGAAAGCCGGTGCTACTCTACGCCGTTAACCTTATTACTATTAGTCTCACGCAGAGGCGCAGGGGACACGGAGAAAAAGAGAATACTGGGAATACTTATCGCTAAGGCCTGGGATTCTCGGAGATTAGGGTTTAGACGTTCTCTACTCGAGTCGCACGCGCCATCACAAAGGAGCAGCAGCCACGAAAAGCACGAAAAACACAAAAAGGCACCCAGGTTTTTCGTGCCTTTTTGTGTTTTTCGTGGCCAATCCTGGGAACTTGGGCAATCGCTTTGAATCGAAAAAGGTTAACGGCATAGGGTGCTACTCGCGGACCCGCCGCGCTTTCGCACCCCCACCAGCATCCCCCCGCCCCGAAACGGGTCGGCTATATAGCCCGGCCGTCTCGGCCGGGAATCTCCGGTAGCAACCGCAGCTTGCCTAATCCTGTTGCGGCTTCTCTAAAAACCGAATAGCCACAGAGCACTCAACAGCCACAAAAACTTTTTCGTGTCTTTTCGCGCTTTTCGTGGCTACCTCATCCCCCTGCGCCTCTGCGTGAGACTTCTCCCTCGGCCAAAACTAGGTACTGTACATAGGTATAAAAATACGCTACACTCACCGGCTTCACCACGAGCGTTCCAGACTCATTGCAAACCATACTTCCACACGTCCAACACGCAGGAGCCAACCATCGTCCGTCCACGCCACGCGATTTTCCAAAATGACCACCGCTCCATCACGCCCAGTTTTCGCAAAGCCTTTATTCGCCCAGCACTTGCAAACCATACCGAATGTGAACAACCGCGAATATTGGAATAAAAAATCGAGTTGCGCCCCCTGTGCCAAAACTCTGCTCCTACGGCCAGCTCGGTTTTCGCTATGGAACGTCACGGGTAGCACCGCCCGAATCGCATTCGTATAGACGAATCGCCGTGCCTGCACCTAAAATGAAGACGATCTTAACAATTTACCTATACTGACAGTTTGAGCGACGGAAGACCTGGTATTTACCATCGAGGCGACGCAACCATGAGCATGACCACCGAATTCCTGCACGGCACCTGTACCATCATGCCGGGCGGCGAGCAGAAGCCAGAGAACCGGGTCAATGAGCTCCTGCACAACTATCTGAAGCTCGTCCAGCAGCAGAAGCTGGGTTGGACCGAGCATCTACGCCTCAGCCGGGTCCTTGGCCGTGGCGGGCAAGGCATTGTCTACTTGAGCGAGCGCCGCGGCGCCGACAACTTCACCCTGCCGGTCGCCCTCAAGTTCTTCTCCCCCGAGCGTTTCCCAGACGAGCGCACCTACCGCGAGGCGATGGAGCGCATGGCCGCCGTCAGCTCGCAGGTCGCCCAGATTCAACACGACAATCTCCTCGACGTGCAAAACTTCATCGAGCGCGGCAGCATCCGCGTGCTCGAGATGGAATGGGTCGACGGCTACGATCTCGACTCGCTCCTCGCGCCGAGTATGCTCGATCGGGCCCGCGCTCGCGTCGGCCAGAAACGCTGGGAGTACATCAACAACGTCATCGCGACCGCTGGTGAATGCCGCACTCGATTGAAGCCGGGCATCGCGGTCGCGATCGTACGCGAGTGCCTGGCCGGCGTGGCTGCGCTCCATCGTCAGGAGATTGTCCATGGCGACATCAAGCCGTCGAACATCATGGTCAAGCGCACCGGCAACGCGAAGATCATCGACATCGGCTCGGCGCTCGACCTCAACGATATGCCGCAGCAAAAGACCTGCACGCCCCAGTACGCGGCGCCCGAAATGCTCGATCGCGAAGAGATTTCACCGCGATCCGACTTGGCGAGCCTCGGCTACGTGCTTATCGAATTGCTGGCCGGCCGGCCGCTATTCGCCGATAGCCGTGACTATCAATCGCTACTGGATAAGAAACGGACGTTGCCCCAGTGGCTCCACAAGGTGCTGCCGCCCGAGGTGCGTCATAGCGAACTGCTCATGACCATTTGCCGGCGGCTCACCGCGCCCGATCCGATCTTGCGTTACGCGACAGCCGAACAGGCCGATACGGGCAGCGAGGGTCTCGCCGAGTTCCAGCGAACGCTAGTCCGCGGCGACCTGGCCAGCGAGTACGAGAACGAACTTCGGCTGTGGTTGGAGGAGTTGGAGTGATCGACTTTTCGCGGCCGACATGTCGGCTGCAACAAGGAGGACGGGGGATGAATATTCCACTGATCGTCATTTCCATCGCACTGGCCACGCAAGTCTCCGGCGCGAATGATAATCGCTATCCGGCAAGGGGCGACAACCAGCCCGCTCCGCCGCCCGGTACGGCTTCTGCCAGCGCGTCGACCACCACCACGCCAATATCGCCGCCCGGCAATCTTCCCGCAGCGACTGGCGGCGCGGCCGCCGCGCCCCCTGCAGCGCCTGCCGCCCCTGCCACCGGCGGCGGCATCTACTCTCCCAATCGGTCATCGGCGTTCGGCGGCCAGCTCGGGGCGAGCGGAGGTAGCACGAATGCCCCCACTATGAACCCCAGCGGATTGCGACCCAGTTCCGCCCAAGTGCAACCGCCGCCCAGTTTTTCTGGCCAGAACGGCTACTCGACGGCCAACCAGGCCCCCTCGAAGTCGTCGCTCATGATGCAAGCGATGCTCACCGCCCCGCTCGGCAGCCAGCTTCGTGGCGAACCGGTGCGGCTCATCGAGGTCGTGGGTACCGGCAGCACTCGCAACGAGCAGACCCAGCGGATCGAAGCGTACTGGGATTTGTGTTCGAGCGTGGCCGACTATTACCTGAGTGTTCGTGAAGAAGAAGAGTTGCGAAAACTGTCGAATGTCGCTTCAGGGCAAACTGGGGCCCTTCAGGAAGCCGCCAAAAAGATGGGAGTACGGACCAACACTTCTCTGCTGGCTGCTCGCGCCTCGCAGTATCGCCTGGCCAACTTCGTTGGCCGTGGACCCAATAGCTTGCCGCTGCCCGCCGATTTACCTCATTGCGGCAGCTACACGAGTCACTATGAGCAAATCTTTGTTGGCCGTAGCTCGCCCGAGGCACAAGTGCTGGCCCAGCTTCTTCCGTTGCGATATGCCGAGTTGGACGATGCAGCGATCAGTGTGTCGAGCTCCGAGGGTTGGCTGAGAGACGTGGTTTCCCGCTCGCAAAACTCCGCTGCCGAGGGCCCCGTGAAGGCGCTGGAGCTACTTGCCCTCCACCGCCGTGCTTTCGTGCAGATCGCCCGCGACTACAATCGCCGAATCGCGCGGTACGCGGAGTTGGCAACGCCCGGGCAAGTTAGCCCCGATCGGTTGACCGGCATGTTGATCCGTCGCTCTGGCGCCTCGACCAATCCAACCGTCCGGCAATCGGGCGGCGTCGACTTACCGCAACGAACGTTTGCCGATACTGCCAGCAACGACAACTGGCTGCCAATGGAAAAACCGTCCATGGATGGCGCCGCCAAGGTTGATCCAGAGGTAAAACCCGCGTCGGGCACACAACCCGAAGAAGGTACAGAGCGATCGATTCTTCTGCGGTCACAGTAATGGTGCTTCGCGCGGCGTGAATTCTTCTCGCCGAGCGTGAGGAGTAAGCTGGTTTGCATGGGCCCATTAGCCGCAACGCGACATCTTCGAACGACCGACTTGCAAGACGAATCGGAAGCCGCTTCGTTGCCTGCGCTTCGCGTGCGACCATTGTGGATCGGGCCGCTGCTCGTCGATCCACCAATTCTCCAAGCCCCAATGGCCGGTTACACGAACTACGCCTTTCGGCAGATCGTTCGCGAGTTCGGCGGTGCAGGGCTGCTGGCCACTGAAATGGTGAATGCCAAGGGATTCGTCTGGATGGCCGAGCAGGCGGAGCACCCGGACCGCCTGTGGGGAGTCGCCGACGAGCCGCGACCGCTGGCGGTGCAAATGTGGGATAACGATCCCGAAACGCTCGCCAAGGTCGGCGTGCGTTTGGCTCAAGAGTACAAGGTCAGTGTTGTCGACATCAATTTCGGCTGCCCGGTGCGCGATGTTGTGCAAAAGGCTCACAGCGGCTCGTACTTGCTTCGTGAACCAGAACGGATGGGGGCGATCATCGAGCGGGTCGTGAAGGCCTGCGCGCCCACGCCGGTAACGGCCAAAATCCGACTGGGCTGCTCGCGCAACAAGATCAATGCGATTGAGATCGCTCAGGTTGTGGAAGGTGCAGGAGCCGCGGCGCTCACGGTGCATGGTCGAACCGCCGCGGATATGTTTCGTGGCTCGGCCGATTGGGATCGCATCGCCGAGATCAAGCCGCACCTGAAGCGGATTCCGCTCATCGGCAACGGTGATTTGAACTCACCGCAAAAGGTGGTGGATGCGTTTCGTCGATACGACATCGACGGCGTGATGATCGCTCGGGCGTCGCTCGCGCGGCCATGGTTGTTCCGGCAAGCGGCGGCGGCGCTAAGCGGCAAGCCGGTGCCGCCAGATCCCACGCTTGCTGAAGAACGCGGGCTGTTGTTGCATCATTTCGAGTTGATCTGCCGTAGGTTCGGTGATGCAAAGGGGACGCTGCTGATGCGTAAATACGCTTGCTGTTACGCGCAGGGCAGGCCTGGCGCTCGGGAGTTTCGCAGTCGAGTCGTCAAGATCGTGACGCCGACCGACTTTCGCGAAGTGGTCGAGCAGAGTTTCCCGTGCGATCCCAATTAGCCAAGGAAGGCGTGTATGAAGATAAGCAAATGCTGCGCGATGAGCTTTCGCGGCAAACAAAGATATCAGGAACCGATTTTGGAATCGATTCCCTCACCTTTGTTTCCCTGTCAATGACGCATTCCACTCGCTCGCTGCGGAGCTCCACCACAAAGAATGTGGCAAGTCCTCCGTCACCTGCCCCGCTCGAGCGACTGGACCAGATCGAAGATTGCCGCAGCCCCATCACAAAAACTAAGGTAGCTCGCAATATCCAGGGGCTCGATGCCACCCCAAGTCTCGGCATGAAGATCGGCCCCGGCATCAACCAGCTTACGAATAATCTCCTTTGCATTCCGCTGGTCATTATAGATTCCGTAGTACACAGCGTCGTGCAGTGGCGTCCACTTGGCAGGCTCGGTGACAGCGTTAACTTGCGCGCCGCGTTCTAGGAGGAGTGAGACCATGTTCAGCGAACCGTTCTTAACCGCATAGTGGAGTGCGGTACCTTCCTTAGAACCGAATGGTATCTCGATCTCGTTCTCCCCAATGGTCTTTTCTATTGCGGATTCCCCCTTGCGATTCAAGGTGGCGATTAAACTAGGGTCGACATCGAGCATAGACTCCACCTTGCCGCGTTCACCAAGTGCAACGCAAACAAAAAAATCTTCTTGCGCTCCATGCTCCAAAAGTATTGTGGCGACTTCCCGCTTACCATACTCAATCGCGTATTCAATGGGGCTTTTCCCGTGGGAATCTAAGGCATGTACATCAAGACCTTGGGTGAGTAAGATCTTCGCCACCTCGGGACTGTTGACGCGATGCAGCAGACTTTGTGAAGTCGGTGTTTGCACGTGAATATTGGCACCGTCGGCGAGCAG
>CAZGMU010000091.1:3682-7375 GCA_964526975.1 uncultured Planctomycetaceae bacterium | reverse complement strand
TTTCGACTGCCCCGACACGGTCATGATCCACGGCAAGCTGTAGTGCCGATTCCGGCTGACCAGTTTTGCCAGGCAATTCAACTGCATTCACATCGGCACCAAAGCGAATCAATAGTGCCGCCGCATCTGGATATGCAATAAGTGCCAGCAATAGCGGTGTGCGCCGTATAAATCGCTCTTCCAGTACCGCATCGGCCCCGTGGGCGAGCAAGAATTCAATCACTTCGAGACTTGATTCTTGATTGATGGCAAAGTGCAATAGGGTTTCACCGCGCGGGCCACGCCAATCAAGCTGGTCCGGTGATTGGGCCACAAATTCGGCGAGCCCCTCTAAGTCGTCGGCCGCCACATAAAACAGCAAATCCAGCTCCGCGCCTCGTTCAAACAAGAGCTCGATTGATTCGCTCGTCCCGTACAGCAATCCTTGCCGAAGCGGCGAGTTACCCGCCTCATTAAGTGCATTAATGTCGGCGCCATGATCCAACAGTATCCTGACGACGCGTTCTTCATCTCTGGGAAGCGCCGCAAATCCCGAGGTACATGCCCAGTGCAGAGGCGTGTTGCCAATCTCATCGGTAGCATTGGCAAGCACGGCGTCACGCTTCAGCAACCTTGCCACGGCGTCCAGATCGGTTGCAGCGCTCGCGGTGAAGATATCGTGTTCGGCACCGTGTTGCGCGAGTAATCGAAACAGACTGTGCTCAAAACTGCGGAGCAAAACCCTGAGCGGAAGTTCCCCACTTGGCATGCGCGACTTTACAAGCGAGGGCTCGCTTGCAACAAAATGCTCCATAAACTCAAAGTCTTCAAGCTGTCCGCCTTCCTCGACTATTTGGAAAAATCTCGCCATAGATGAACATCGGTCGAAAGTTGTCATTGTTTATCCTGGCTGCGAGAGGACATCAAGGAAAAGAGGCACTGGCCAACCGTGATTTCCGTCTACCGAGTGCTGTTGCGTTATATTAATCTACAGTTCAAACGCTTAAATGGAACAAACTGGCTCTGTGGAAAACCGTGGAGGAAACAAAGGTGTCGACCTTTGTTTCCTCCACTGCTCCCCAGCCCGTGAACGGTTACGGCTGTTAATTGCCTTCTGAAATCACTGAAGAACCGAAAGTCAATCCTATGGAACGACGTGCTTTTATTAAAAAAGCAATTCTGGGCGTTCTGGGCGTCGTCCTGGCAACAATGACGTCGCGGTTAACGGCGTTCGGAGAAAAACCCAAGCCACGCAAGGAAATCCTGCGCGACCGACTTTGGATGTGGGGGCACGAACCTAAAACAATAGTTGGAACTCACAATATCCCCGTTGGCAACAATATCGGCATAGGAGACGCCATCAAGTCGATGGGGATTCCCAATGCTTGCGTGATAACTTTTCAGGACGTCCCCGAACCGCCGCTATGGGGCGAATATAGTGCGCAGTTCAAGGATGCTAAAAAGGTCGCGTGGAGTATTATGTGCGGTCCGGAAAAGAAGTACGCCCATAAGCAATTGGCCGCGGAGGCATTTAAGCTATTGGATAAAATGCCAAACCTGAACGAGTTTTATTTGGATGACTTTTTCGATGGCATGGCTCCTCGTGACGAAATCACGGGGTTGGCCAAGTCTTATATGCCCATGGAGCAGCTAAAGGCATTGAAGCTCGACATGCAAAAACTCAAGCGTCAGCCAAAATTAACCATGGTCTTGTACACGCACCAACTGAATCCGGGCATCAAGCAATATTTTGAATATTGCGACCGCGTATCACTATGGACTTGGTGGGCCACTGATTTATCCATCTTGGAGGATAATTTCCGTAAATACCGCGAATTGATTCCTGACAAGCCAACGTTGCTCGGGATTTACATGTGGGATTTCGGCAATCAAAGGCCGATACCGTCGGAGCGGATGAAAATTCAGCTTGATTTTGCTTATGAAAAGCTGAAAACAGGCGCGGTTGAAGGTTTGATATTCCACTGCACTCCGCTGTGTGATTTGGATATTGAAGCAGTCCATTATTCGCGACAGTGGATTGCCGAGCATGGTGATGAAGAAATTTGAACGAGATGGCCCAGTCGCATCGTACCAGAAAACGGTTCCTGACACGAATGGCACTGCCGGCCATTTTTGTGGTGTTTGTGCGCAGCGTGCAATGCACACTCGTCGAGTGTGAAAATTTTTCTTGTGGATGCTGGGGGTGCATGTCGCGGTTTGTGATTTTCAGGCGGCTTGCTGGCAGAGGTTTGTGAAGTGAGGGTTGGTGGTCGAGGGAGAGGCTGGGGTGAGCGGATCGCTGAGATGGTCGGCGACGAGCGTCAGCATCGGCTCAATGCCGCTCGCCCAGAACTTTTCTGTGCCTTTTACGCGGCGGTTGATTTGTTTGATGATCGACTCGACCTGCGTGCTGGTGATCGGAAGCCCCTCGCGGCGGTACTGGTCGTACTTCATGCGGCCGCGTTGGTTGGTCAAGTACCGCCAGGATTCCGCGACTTGAGCCCGCGGCGTTCCTTGTTCTTTTGCTTCAGGCAGGCCGAGCTTCTGCTGACGCGTTTGGAGCGCTGCCAGCAACTCGTCGAGCGCGCCGCTCCATAACCACTGCGCCCATTGGCGGTAGCGTGCCCAGCCGGCCGAAGACGTTTCTTCCGCCATGGCCGCCGCATAAACGTACATGAGCGCATGCACGAAATCGACGATGGGCGTGTAGTGCGAGAAGTATTTGCGCCACACGCCCCAGTTCGTTTCCGATCCGTCTGCGACAAAGGCTTTGCGAGCGGCGGCGTGAAAACCGCGGTGGTACGCCGCGGCGGGTGAAACAAAGGTGTCAGGAACCGTTTTTTCCTTTCTTGGGTCGCCCTTGGGGGCGGAGCGTGGATTCCAGGCCCAATTTTTTTACGGTGCGGTTGCTCCACGCCGTTTCGCCGAAGGGGCAGCCGCGCTCGACCGAGCGGCGGACGGCCTGGAACTCGGCTTCCGTCAGCAGCTCGTTGACATGTTCGACCCATCCGGCCCGTCGCGGCGACGGCCAAGTACCTGCTGCCCCGGTTTTGGTTCCCGGTAATCATGGCACGTTCTCACTAGCAATAGATTTGTACCGAAACGAAGGCTACGACGTTCGCATGTATGATGAGGATGACGTTGGGCCGTTCGGCGGGGGGCCGGCATACGATGAATTAGTCAACTCAATCAATAACCAGTTGGTCGAGGAAGTGGCAATTTACGGATACAGCCACGGCGGAGGTTCCACCTACGATTTGTCATGGCTCTTGAATGAAAACGTAATCGGGAACGAGTTTGATATTACAGAGACGTTCACAGTTACTTTGACTGGCTACATTGATGCAATAACAAACACAACGATGGGGGCCGAGAATCGCCGTCCACCGCTAACAGATTTCCACGTCAACCAGTATCAGCAGAATACAGGTATCGGCGGGGGATTCTTAAATAGTGGACCGTCTAATGGTGACGACGACCTAGACCGCAGCAATCTGCTAGACGTAAACGGCAATCCGATTGTCCACGGCACGATTGATGATAATATGACAATACTGGACTTCCTGAAAATGCGGATACTGCAACGGGTCACAAGATGATTAAAGCCGTCCTACTGTGTGCGAGTTTTGCCGCAGTATTCATTGCGACGGTTTCTTGGCTGTACCTGATAATTGCATTCGCACTTTGGATGCTGGTATTTGGTGATGATTCCAC
>CAZGMU010000091.1:0-3672 GCA_964526975.1 uncultured Planctomycetaceae bacterium | reverse complement strand
TGGCTATTGCCGTGCCGTTGGCGTTGATCGTTTCCGGTGGCCTACTGGGGGCTGCAATACGCTGGTCAGCCAGCACAAACATTCTGTGGGCCGCGATTATTGCCTCAGTGATTTTGGAATTGCTGTTTGTGGTTGCCATACGCAGTTAAAATAAAAGCCCCAGCCCTATGGAAGGGCCGGGACTTCGTTGTTTCTGGGGCAGGCTTCGTTTGGCTTCGGGACTAGAAAAAAGGTTCAGGGGTGCCGGGATAAACTGGTTTGGGATTGGGAATGAAAGAGTCCTAGGAAGAAGATTTAGCCAATCACTTCGGCCTCCTGCGAAGGGCGAGAGTCGGCAACGACATTAATCGCCAAGCAGAGATTGGCGCGCCGTCACCATAATACGGCTGGCAATTGAAAAGCAAGTATTTTCAACGTCGAAATGATGGATGCTGGCAACATGGTCAGACAAAGGTGGACAGGAACCGTTTTTCTGTTTCTTGGGTTGTCCTTCGTTGGATGTACGTCAGCGTCAGCCAGCTGACGAATCGCGACAGCTCGTCGTCCTTCCGCGGTCACACGAGCAGATGCCAATGGTTGGGCATCATGCAATAGGCCAGGAGCCGCGTTTGGGTCTGCTCCACCGCTTGGGCCAGGACCCGCTCGAACGCCTCGTAGTCCTCGTCGTTGTTGAAGATATCTATCCGCGCGTTCGCGCGATTAAGCACATGATAGACGTAACCCCTATGGCAGCACGATGCGGTCGGCCATGTCCGCCAATCGTAACGAAGGTAGGGAGCGGCCGCCAAGAAGCGGTTCCTGGGAACTTGTTTTGTAAGTCTTTTGGTGACAATTGGTTACGTCTAATCAGTATTTTTCAAATAGTGGGTTGTCAAAAATCGTTATTCCCGTAGGATTGTAAGGAGAGAACAAGCGGTTTTTGAGCGACTTACGATGCTATCTGAAAGCTCTGACAAGACGATGCTGGACGTGCTGCGACGTCGCGGCGCTGTGACGATTTCGGTGCTTGTGGCCGAGATGGGCGTTACGGCCACGGCCGTGCGGCAGCGGTTGCAGCGGTTGATGGCGGATGGGTTGATCGAGCGGCAGGCGGAAAACAAAGGCCGAGGGCGACCGAACCATCGTTATTCGCTGACGGAAAAGGGGCAGCGCTCGGCAGGCACGAATTTCGCCGATATGGCCGATGTGCTGTGGGATGAAATCAAGTCGGTGGATGATCCCGAGATTCGCCGTGGGCTATTGAAGCGGATCGCAGGGCGATTGGCGGACCGGTATCGAGATGCAGTGGGGGGGGAGTCTTTAGGCGACCGGATGACGGCGCTGGCCACTGTGATGGGGCAGCGAGATATTCCATTCGAGGTCGAGAAAACCGGAGAACTGCCGGTGTTGTCGGTTCTCGCATGTCCGTACCCAGATTTGGCCGTGCGCGACCGAAGTGTATGCACGATGGAAAAGATAATGTTGTCCGAAGTTTTGGGCGAGAGTGTGCGGCTTTCGGAGTGTCGGTTGGATGGTGACGCTTGTTGCACCTTCACACCGAGTGCGTCGTAAGGGAGAATTGTTTGAGTTAAACCGCCAAGGACGCAAAGATCGCCAAGATAGGGCGATTAGATGTGTTTGTTTTTCTTGGCGTCCTTGGCGGTTCCATTTTGTTGGAATCGATCAAGAAACATGAAAACTGAGTTTGTGGGTTGATCCCCAGGTTAGGGAGGAATTGTGAACGACGGCAATTTTCAGCCATGGATCGAAGGGCGGTTCGAGGAAAACGTCATCACGACGACGGTTGAGCAAGCGATCAATTGGGCGCGGCAATCGAGCGTTTGGCCGCTGACGTTTGGTCTGGCTTGTTGCGCGATCGAAATGATGGCGGCCGGGGCGAGCCGATACGACATGGATCGGTTCGGCGCGGGCGCGTTTCGGGCGACGCCGCGGCAGGCCGACTTGATGGTCGTGGCCGGTACGGTGACGTACAAGATGGCGAGCCGCGTGCGGCGACTTTACAACATGATGCCCGATCCCAAGTTCGTGATCGCGATGGGGGCCTGCACGGTCGGCGGCGGTCCGTATTTCAAGTATGGATACCACGTGGTGAAGGGCGTCGATTTGGTCGTGCCGGTGGATGTGTATGTGCCGGGTTGCCCGCCGCGGCCGGAATCATTGCTTGAAGGCCTGATGCGAATTCAAGACAAGATCAAGGGACATAAGATCGCCCGCGCTCGTGGCGCGGCGATCGGCGTGAAAGTTGACGACGAGTTGCCGGTGCCGCATCACAGCGGTTACGTGGCGGCGCCGGCCGACAATGAGCCGGTGTTCGATCATCAGAAGATTACGGCGTGAAGCCGAGGGGTGAGGATGCGGGATGCAGGGGTGAGGGAGTTCTGTAATTCTCTCTTCCCCACATCCACCATCCTGCATCCTTGATTGCGAATTGTTTGATTCGAAACGTATCGAGGAGTCGCCGTTCGAAGTGACGGCAAAGAGTAAATAATGACCGAGACATTGGAAATCAAGAATCTGCATGTGTCTGTCGGCGGGAAGCCGATTCTGAACGGTGTTGATTTGGTGATCCGCCGGGGCGAGACGCATGCGCTGATGGGGCCGAACGGTTCGGGCAAGAGCACGCTTGCGGGCGTGATCATGGGGCACCCTAATTACGAGGTGACCGAGGGAACGATCGAACTCAATGGCGAGAATATCTTTGATTGGGACGCGACCGAGCGGGCCCGTCATGGCATTTTCATGGCGTTTCAGCGGCCGATGGCGATTCCGGGCGTGAAGATGGCCGACTTCCTGCGGCATGCGACAACCAACGTTCGCAATCCCGGCCGAAAGGAAGGGGAGCAGCTCATCCCGATGCGCGAGTTCCGCAAAGAGCTTAAAGAGAAAATGAGCCAACTGCGGATCGATGAAGAGTTCGCTCGACGATACGTGAACGACGGTTTTTCCGGCGGCGAAATGAAGCGGGCCGAGATTTTGCAGCTGGCGATGCTGCGGCCGAAGTTCGCGATTCTGGACGAGACGGATAGCGGCCTCGATGTGGACGCCGTGAAGCTGGCGAGCCAGAGCATTGCCGCCATTGCTCAGGAAAACGGCGGCGGCGCGGATATGGGCATTCTCATCATCACGCACCACGACCGGCTCTTGGAGCACAATGTGCCCGACTTTACGCATGTGATGCTGGGCGGGCGGATTGTCGAGACCGGCGGCGTCGAGCTGGCGCGCGAGCTGTACACCGAAGGGTATGACAAGGTTCGGGCGCGGCATCCTGAGGATGCGGAGAAAGAAAAAGAAATGGCGGCCGCGGACAAGAAGGTCGCGATTGGCGCTGTATAGAAAGATATAGAAACTCGCACCCATGCTCTGCGTGGGAACGCAATAAGAAGAATTAACCACGAAGGACACAAAGAACACGAAGTTGAAGAAGAGTTAGTCTCTTGACGTTTTTCTCTTTGTGTTCTTCGTGTCCTTCGTGGTGAAAAAATAAAGTTAGGACCGATCATGGCTACTGATTTAATTTCCGCACCGAACGAGACTGGAATCGGCGAGATCAATAAGTACGATTTCATCACTCCGTCGCATGCCGTGTTCAAGGCAGAGAAGGGCCTGAACGCGAAGATTGTGGCGGCGATTTCCGAGATGAAGCAAGAGCCGGCGTGGATGCGCGACTTCCGG
>CAZGMU010000090.1:11706-13336 GCA_964526975.1 uncultured Planctomycetaceae bacterium | reverse complement strand
GAAAGCTCTGCTGCTGAACGACGGACCACTGCTGCCGCTACCGCTGTTAAACGAGCGCACCGAGCGGTCGGAGCTACTTGGCATCTGAAACGACTGGCTGCTTCGCCCACTAAAGCCGCGTGATGAATCGCCGCTAAAACTTGACCGCGACATCCCCGACGAGCTGGACCCACTCAAGCTCCTGCTCGAGCCTGATGAAATACTTCGCGACGAAGAAGAACCACTGAAACCGCTACCACTCGACGACCGACCACCGCTCGAACTCGAACGGTCTCTATTGCCATCTTTGTCACGAGCCAATGCGAAATTGGCCGATACAAACGCCGAGAGAATGCCGGCAACCGCCAGCCCTTGGAAAAAACGAGCGCGACGCATCTTAGGGGCCCCTTCACTTCGAGCGGCCTATCTGACCGCCCACACGATTTGATTTGCTGCTGCCTGTCACGAAGCGTTCGCACTTACGAGGCCAGGCAAACCTCCGAGCACCGGCCAACCGGTCAGGTGCTTGGAAAATCTTGTCGCACTCCGCGTACCACACTGCTTGCAACGCCACCGTTGCCCTTGAATTCCCAGCTATTCGCGATTGGCGACTCTACCGGCCACCAAGAAAAGTGTCGTCATTTCTTGGACACCCGTCTCGGAATTGACGCCCACCACCACCACATAATCTTATCCCTCCCGGCAAGGGCTAAAAAGGCGCAACATTAATAGTCTCACGCAAAGGCGCGAAGGCGCAAAGACAAGAGAAACAGACAGGATGTTGCTTTGAATCTTTGCGCCTTCGCGCCTTTGCGTGAGTTTCTTAACAAAAGCCACGCCTAAACGGAGACGGATGGAGTAGCCACGAAAAGCACAAAAAGGCACCAAAACTTTTCGTGCATTTTCGTGGCCAATAAATTCCTAGCTCGCAACCCACAACGCGCTCTAAGAAACTGTCGGCACAACCTCGGCCTCGTGCAGATAGCTCGCGTCAACTGGGTAGTTCCGCCAGCCGATGGAGTAATACTGCTCGAACCACTCCCGAATATCAGGTTCAACGCCTCGATCGTACTCGGGCGACACATGCAGCGTCTTTCCAATGAACGGATCGCGAACTTCCCCGTTCTCGATCACCACGCGTCCCGACTTGACCACCACGCGCGGCAACTCGAACATCGTCTCCTTGTTCTCGTGCGGCGTGTAGATCGTAATGTCGGCGTCAGCCCCCGGCCCCAGGTGGCCCTTGTTCGTCAGGCCCAGAATCCTGGCTGGACCGGCCCGCGTGATGATCGCGATTTCGTTCAATGTGTACTCGCGATCGAGATCGGTAAGGATCGTCCGCTCGACCACCTTGGCCGAGCACTTCTTGAGCACGTCGCGACGATACGTCCGATCCATCAGCAAGCGAATGATTTGCGGATAGGCCAGAAACGAACCACCGTTCGGATGATCGGTGCTCATCGCCACTCGCCAGGGGTCGTTGACTAGCAGATACCATTCCAGCCCGATCGCCCATTGAATCGAATGGACCAGTGACTTGTTGCGGTACTTGATGGGCGTGATGCCGCAGCCACCTTCCATCTCTGTGTCACAACTGAACCACTTGCTCTTGAAGATGTTGGCCAGGTAGTAGCCGAGCGGCCCGTCGCCC
>CAZGMU010000090.1:0-11696 GCA_964526975.1 uncultured Planctomycetaceae bacterium | reverse complement strand
GTTCACATACTCGGCCAGCGGCTGCACTTTGCTGTTGAACGTGTTCTCATCCCCTTCCCCGCCGCCGTAGCTATGAAACTGGGCATGCGTGATGTGGGCCCGCTGACCTTCGAACGCCTTCATCGTTTCGAGCGTCGTCTGCCAGTTGCCGGGCACACCCAGGTTGTTGCAGTGAATATGCACCGGGTGCGGCAACCCGAGCTCTGCCGCCGCCTGGACCACGCCACGGATGATCTGCCGCGGCGTCACGTCGAAATGATCGACCACATCGTCAAGACCGTGCGCGTTGCCCGCCTGGTGATTCTTCCAAATTTCGACACCGCCCGGATTGACGAGCTTCGGCGCGTATCCCTTCGTTGCCCCCAGCAGCCAGGCGATGAACGCCTTCACTTTCTGCGGCTCCCGCTCTTGAAGCGAGCGCATCAGGTAGTGATTGTTCCCCATCAGGACATAGAAGCCCTTGTCGATGCAAGGCGTGTCCGCAAACTCCTCGTGCGCGTGCCGCGCGCCAAGTGGCGGAACCGCTGCGTCGAACGCAGTCGTGTAGCCCATGCCGGCGTACTTGTAGCCCGTCGCGAAAGTGCTCGGCACACTTCCCAACGTACCGCTGTGCGTGGTCGCCGTTCGCGGCAGAACGTGCCTTCCACGCTTCTCCTCCGGCCGCATCTTACGAGCAACGTTCACCTTCGGCCCCGCGATATGGCAATGCATATCGACGCCCCCCGGCATCACCACGAGCCCCTGGGCATCGATCACCCGCGTCGGCCGAACTGCCGGATCACTCGGCGCAGCCACGATCTTGCCGCCGGAAATCCAAATATCGCGCACCTCGCCGTCGATTCCGTTTGCCGGATCGTAAATGGTGCCGCGAGAGATTTTGACGAAGTCAGCCAACGATTCCACCACTGCTACATCAGAAGTTCGCAGTATATGATGATAACCGTGTCGTTTGCCGCGGGCAATTTGCACCGGTAGCCGTCATGTAGCACGGACTTTAGTCCGTGCTACGATCGAGAGCTGCCAACTACCGCCGCCATTCTTCAATCGTCCCTCCGAACAAGATCACTATTTTGGAAGCCAGCGATTCCCCATCGCCGCAAACGTTCTCCGACGTCGCTTGCACCATCTGCGGATGCGTCTGCGACGACCTGCGGCTGACGTTCTCCGGCTCGCGACTCACCGTCGCCGACGGCGCCTGCCAACTGGCCCAGCCCTGGTTCGCAACACTCTCCGATCTGCCCGAACGACCGGTCGCCAGCATCGATGGCCAGCCAGCCGCGCTCGATGACGCCATCGCCAAGGCCGCGAGCATCTTGAGCGAGAGCCGCGCCCCTCTCATCTGGGGCCTCTCTCGCAGCAGCACCGGCGGCCAACGCGCCGCAACACTGCTGGCCGATCGCATCCGCGCCACGATCGACACCACCGCCTCGATCTGCCATGGCCCCTCGATCATGGCCATCCAACAAGTCGGCGAGTCGACTTGCTCGCTCGGCGAAGTAAAGAACCGCGCCGACCTCGTCATCTTCTGGGGCGCCGATCCTGCGACAAGCCACCCCCGTCACTTTGAGCGTTACAGCGTCGATGCGACTGGCCTACTCACTCCGCGCGGCCGGGCCGACCGACACGTGATCGTGATCGACTCCGAAGAAACAGCAACGAGCCGGCTGGCTGACACATTCATCAAGATTCGGCCCGGATCCGACTTCGAAGTAATTTGGGCACTTCGACAACTACTGCGCGGCATCGAACTGCCCGAGTCGGCTGACGTCGGCGTGCCCCACGATCAACTTCGCCAGCTCGCCAAACAGATGTCAACATGCCGCTACGGTGCGGTGTTCTTCGGCCTCGGCCTCGCCCAAACCGGCATTGGCCATGCCAACGTCGAAGCGCTGCTGCTCCTCGTCAAAGACCTCAATGGCTTCACGCGTTTCGTCGCCCGTCGCCTGCGCATACCGGGCGATGTCGCCGGCGCCGATGCCGTCCTCTGCTGGCTCACCGGCTTCCCCTTCGCCGTAAGTCTTTCCCGTGGTTATCCACGCTACAGTCCCGGCGAGTACACCGCCAATGAACTTCTGGAGCGACGCGAAGTCGATGCGTGTCTCCTGGTCGGTTCAGGGCCCTTTGCCGATCTCTCCCCCGCAGCTCAGCGCGTGCTCGAATCGTTACCTACGATCGCGCTCGATTTTCCCAACAATGCGCCGGCCTTCGCCGCCACGGTGCAATTCGCCACCGCCATCTATGGCATCCATGCGCCGGGTACGGTCTACCGCATGGACGAAGTTCCCATTCCCATCCGTAAGCTCATGGACACGACGCTGCCGACGGACGAATATGTGCTGCGGGCGATCACCGCACAAATCAAGAAAAGTTAGCGCCGCACAAAAATCTCTCCCGCCCCGTCAACCACTTGATCGCCGGTATAGACCGCCATTTTTTCCGCTAACGACTGCTCAAATCGCGCTGCTACCGGCTCACCTAGCTCTTTCACAACAGTAGTCAATTGCTTGGGCTTCTCCGTGCGATCCAGGCGGAAACTCGACAACGGCTCCGGCATCACTGCCCCAGAAAGCAAGATCCTGCCACCCACCATCCCCGCGCCGGGGCGCATGCCGGCATTCCCCGCCACCAGGATGAAACCGCCTACCATATTGAAACCGATCATGTCGCCTGCGCTGCCGCCGACAGCAATCACCCCTTCGTTCATCAACCAACCCATTTCGCTGCCAACATCACCATCGACAATGATCGCACCTCCACGCATGCCTTGCGCCGAGCCGCGGTAAGCAGCACCAACGAAGTTCCTCGCATCGCCGCGAATGTGAATCCGGCCTCCGCGCATCTCACATCCGACCCAATCGGCCGCGTCCCCATCGACCACGATCTCGCCGCCACGTAACTCGCCCCCCAAATGCCGGCCGACGTTTCCATGCACGCGAATCTCGCCCGACCGCATCTGCACACCGAGCCAATGCACTCCGCGAAGATCGCCCTCGAATTCGAGCCGCTGATCACTCGCATCGCCCGCAACCGAAAACATTTCCGCGAGCGGCACTTTACCGTTGCCATGAAAAATCTCGAACCGCTCGATCTCCGCGAGGCTCTTGTCACACGCCCAGTCAGGCGTCAGCCCCTCGACTTCGACAGGCAGCGTAGTTGCGCCGCGGTAGGTGAACGTAATCGACATGATCGGTTGGCGAGCGTAAGGTGAAGATGTGTTCGATTCTATTTGCGTCGACTCAAACGTGCCACCCGCCGTTCTATTTAGCCCCCGGTCATTGACCGGGGGCTAAATGCGTAACCCGTAACGTCAACCGCCACGAAACACCATCATGCAGAAAGGCGCACTCATCCTCTGCGGTGGCCGATCAAGTCGTATGAGACGCGACAAGGCCACGCTGCCCTTCGGCAACGAACAGTTGCTCGAGCGCGTGGTTCGACTCATCAGCAGTGTCGTTCCGCTACAAAACATCGTTGTTGTCGCAGCACCAGAACAAACACTGCCGAGCTTACCCGCCAACGTCAGCATTGCCCGCGATGCCCAGGAATACCACGGCCCGCTGCAAGGCCTCGCTACAGGTCTCAGCGCAATCGGAAGCCACATCGATGCCATTTACGCTACGAGCTGCGACGCACCTCTGCTCGTGCCCGCGTTCGTCGAACGAATGTTTCAGTGGCTCGGCAACGACGATGCAGCGGTCCCGTTCGACGGCGCGCACTACCACCCACTCGCGGCCGTTTACCGTCCGCGCATTCTGCGACAGGTTCAAACCCTGCTCGACACTAATTGCCTTCGCATGCAATCGCTGTTCGAGTCCATCGCTACTCGAGCGATTTGGCTCGACGATCTGCGCGACGTCGATCCGCAGCTCGACTCACTCAAAAACCTCAATCACTATGCAGAATATCTCAACGCTCTCTCGGACGCCGGCCTGGCGCCACCAGCCGAATCTGGCGAACAAGGCGACCCCAGGCTATAAAAAGAGCCTGGTAACCACCGCTCTCGCTCCGTAGAGGCACACTTCCATGCTGAAATTGAATGCAATTCTTGGTGTATTCCTGACCTTCGCGATGGTTGCCGCTACACAGGCCGCCGACCCAGCATCGGGCGAAGGCTCGTCACGCTTCGACCAAAGTCGCCTCGGTCTGCAGCTCTATAGCCTCCGCGATCAGTTCGCCAAAGACGTATCCGGCACACTCGACAAAGTCCGCGACATGGGCTTCAAAAACGTCGAAACCGCCGGCACGTACGGCCTCGCGCCGGAACAATTTAAAAAAGAACTCGAAGCTCGCGGGCTCACCGCCGTCAGTGCCCATTTCTCCTACGACGAATTTCGCGACCAGCTAGATAAGGTCGTGCGCGACGCCAAGGCTCTCGGCGTCAAGTACGCCGGCTGCGCCTGGATCCCCCACAGCGGCGCGTTCACCGAGAAAGATTGCCGCGAAGCGGCCCACATGTTCAACAAAGCCGGCGAAACACTCGCTAAGCACGGCATCAAGTTCTTCTACCATACCCATGGCTTCGAGTTTCAACCGCATGGCTCCGGGAATCTCTTCGACCTCCTCATGGCCGAGACGAAGCCGGAATTCGTCACGTACGAAATGGATGTTTTCTGGGTCGTCCACGGCGGCCAGAAGCCGGCCGAATTGTTTGAGAAGTACAAAGGCCGATTCGACCTGGTCCACCTCAAAGACATGCGCATCGGCACGCCGATCAACCTGCTCTCCGGCGGCACGGATGTGAAAAACGACGTGGCGATGGGCACCGGCCAGATCGAGTACCGCCGGGTGCTGCCCGCCGCCGCGAAGTCGGGCGTGAAATGGTACTTCCTCGAAGATGAATCGCCGACGAGCGAGCAACAAATCCCGCAAAGCGTGCGATATCTTCAAGAAGTACGCTGGTAAATCGCCATTGGGTGGCTGGGGTCGAGCATCAGCGAGCCCCCAACTACCCCTGCTTTAGCGCATCAATTCAAAAATGCGCTCTAATTCGCCTCGGGCGATACAACGACCGCATTGCTGGTCGTGGGAGACGGCCCACCTGCGCTCTTGCGAACGTGCAGGATCACCGGCATGCTCGTCTGATTTCCCTCTTCCGCCGCGCGAACATGAAACTGCCGCGTTTGCTCCGGCACCCACTTCCGCGCCGTGATGAAGAAGGTCCGCTCGTTTTCGCTCCGCAAGAGCATCAAGCCGTTAAGCCCGATATTGTCGACGTACACGCCATGCGGCAAATTGCGGCCGGCGAACTCGGTGCCGAACTTCACTTCGCCCTCGTAGCCGTTGCGTTCGATCTGCACCGTCGCGGCAATCGTTTCGCCGGGGGAAATGAACAACTCGGCAGGTTTATTGCCCAGCGCCTTCGCTGAATCCGCTTGGGATCGGTCCCGTGAATCAGGCAACACGCGAATCAAGAGCTTCGGCTTTTCGGCCAGCTTGATCTCGCCAAACTCCAACGGCTTCTGCTTCACCAACTTGCCGTTCACCATCGCAGAAGCAATCACGCGCGCCTTCTTGCTGTTCTCCGGCGTCGTCGGCGGCGCATCGGGATCGGCCGACAACACGCCATACGCCGTGGTCTGCCCCGCTTGAATCGTAAGGGGCGACGTCACATGAAAACCGGGCGGTAAATTTCTGAACTCGATTTTGATTTCGCCGTCGAACTCGTCCTTCCGTGTTACCACCGCGGCAAACTCCTTGCCGCCGCCCGCGTTTACCGTGCGATCCTTCCCCGCCATGCTAACTGTAAATCTGGGCCGCGGCGGGCGCACGCTCAGTTGATACTTATAATCGTCGCCCCCCATACCGCGCACATCTGACACTCGCACCAGATAGTCCCCATCAGCCGGCGCGGTAAATGCAACCCGCGAGTCACTTCCCATCTTGCGCCGCTCTTCATCATCATTTTCGTAATACAACGTATACTGCGGCAGCCCGTTGGGAATCAGCTTCTCGTCCGGACGATGCGGCTCGACGATGTAGCACGTTTCATTGAGCGCATGCGTGATCGCGGTCGTGCCGAAATAGGTGAAACGGTTCCCGCTGTAACCGGGATAAACGAGGAAGCCCGAGTCCGGTCCGCGCGGATTCAGCCAGAGCTTCATCACCTCGCCGTTGGCGTACAGGTATTCATTGAATTCCATGTCGGCTGCGCCATGCAAGCGAAAATCGTTGCGATCGGTCGAGTTGTGACCTCGAAACGTCATGTACGAGGTTCGCACTGCCTGCAACACAACTCGCGGGATGGGCTTTCCGGCCGCGTCGAGCACCTCCAATTTCGAATCGAGTGGCGATTTATCACGCGCAGCCTTGATCTCCAGCACCAACTCTTCATCCCGTTTGGCGTGAAAACGATACAGGTCGACGTCCGCATCACCGTTCTTCTTGTCGGCGCTAATAACACCGCTGACGGTCGAATTCGTCGTGATCGAGTTGGCTTCTACGAGCGCGTTGTTCGGCTCTTGTTCAGCGACCTCTACTGGCTTTGTCTTGTCGTCCATCGCGGTCGTTGCAGCCGTCGTAGCTGGCTTCTCGTCGCTTGCCGCGATTTTGGCATCGCTTTGTGGCACGGCATAACGCTTCCACGATCCGTCGATTCGGGCCACATAAACACCGCCGCCGCCTGGTTCAAAGGTCAGCCCGGTCACCACGTCGGGCTGCTTCTCGAAGCGATGCACCGGCGTGAGCTCGGTCGTGTCCCACAACACCAACTCGCGCCCCTCAGATGCCGACACAAGTTGCCGGCCATTCGGCGAAAACGCCAACTTGACGATCGTACTCTCATGCGACGTCCGCGAACACTTCAGCGGGTTGATCTCCGCCCGCTCACGCGACACGAACTGCCATAGCCGCAACTGCCGATCACCGCCGCCCGCCACCACCGCATTTCCATCCGGCGTAAACGCGACGGCGCATTGCTCCGACTCGGGCTGCCCCAACGTGTCGAGCCGCTCGCCCGTTTTCACGCTCCATAGCTTCACCGTCGCATCGGCGCTGGCACTCGCTAGCACTGAACCATCTTTGGAAAACTCCAGATCGTACACCGCGCCGTTGTGGCCCGCCAGCGTGCGAACGAGCTCACCCGTTTCGACCGACCACAAGTTGATCTCGCGGTCATAGCTGCACGTGGCAAGCAGCCTACCCTGCGGATCGAAGCAGGCGTCGTACAGCGCATCCTTATGACCCTTGATCTGCGAAACGATCGTACCATCCGACGACTTGCAAATCGTCGCCACGCCGTACAGGCCCGGAATGCCCGAGGCCGCGACGAACAACCGGCCATCACCTGAATACGCAATGCTATTCACCTTACCGGGCAACTCTTTCGTCTTCGCAATCGTTTTCCTAGTCGCCGAATCGATCAACTCGACATGCCGATACCGCCCCAACGCTAGCTGCTTGCCATTGGGCGACAGCCCAAGACTCGTCAGATATTGCTGTACGCCAGCGGCCGGCGCGATCTTCGGCGTCGCCAGTTCCGGGTAGTCCGACTCCTCGCCATCCGGCCCGTGCGCGCCGGCATCGATCCAAGCCCGCAGCACGCCGATCTCCGCCTCCGTCGGCCGCGGGTTATCCTCCGGTGGCATCGCCGGCTCCGCTTCGCCCGTCACCATCCGTATCAACAAACTGGCATCCGCCCGATTGGGAACAATGACCGCCCCCTTCTCCCCTCCCTTTTGCAACTTGGCAAATGAAACAAGCGACAGCTCGCCATCGAGATCGCTGTCGTTGTGACAACCCGCGCAATACTTGGCGAGAATCGGCGCGACATCCTTCGTAAAATCTGGCGACCTCGTCTCGGCAGCCGCGCATGGCAAATACCCGCTCGTCAGCAAGGCCACGATAAACAGAACTTGAAGTCGCATGAATGAGATTACAAACTCGTGTAGCCACAAAAAGCACAAAAAGTCACAAAAAACAATATATTGCAGATTGAAGGGGTGTTAAGCATCTTCTATTTTTGTGACTTTTTGTGCTTTTCGTGGCTAATCAAATACGTCTTTAAGTTAGTGGTTAAACAAAAACTCCCGGCTACTCAGCACCGCCCAATACACATCTTCCAACACCGCTCGACGATCTTTCTCCGACGCGTCGTTCAGCGTCGCGAGCAGCGCTCCCATTTCGTGATCCGTCGGATAACGCGACAATGCCGACAAATACAACTCCTCCACGATCCGATAGTTCGGCAACTTGCTCGCCACCAGCGATTCGATCTTGCCGTCTTTCGCTTCGAGCTTCTTGAGAATCGTATCGCCATTGGAAAGATGCAGCGCCTGCACTAAGCTCGGCTCGTTCGACCGCTCACACTGGCAGGTGATCACGCGCTGATTACGACCAAACGTCCGCAAAAACCGCGATGCCACGGCCGAGTCGTACAACTGCACTGCCCGCGTTCCCTTGGCGTAGAACGTCGTCTTTTCCTTATCCGCTCCCGGAAACTCGATCTCCGTGAACTCCGTCGGCACCGCCGTCACTTGCGAAATCGCGTCGAGCGACACCTCGGCCATCAGCCGCTTCGGATAGTAATGCGAGTAGTTCCGCGTGTCGTCACAACTCGCCCCGACCGGAATGCTGCTCCGTTGGTACGTCGCCGACCGCAGAATCTCGCGCATCAGCGCTTTCAGATCATACTTGTTGTCAACAAGAAACTTAGACGCCCCGGCCAATAGCTCTTCGTTGCTCGCCGGGTTCGAGAGCCGCAGATCGTCGACCGGCTCGATCAACCCCGCACCGAAAAAGTTGGCCCATACCCGATTCGTAATCGCCCGCGAAAAGTAAGGATTCGCCGGCGAAGTCAACCACTCCGCCAAATACTCGCGACGATCCTCCCCGTTATCAGCCGCTAGCGGCTTAGCGTCCAACGGCGCCGCCGGCTGCGGCACGCCCTTCGACGGCTGCATCAAATCCCCCTGATCAGCCACGAACAATGTCCGCGCCCCATCGCCATTCCGCGTCTCGCCGCCCCAGCCCTTCGCCCGCACCCGCGCGAACAAATTGGCCATCGCGTAGTATTGATCGTTCGTCCATTTTTCGAGCGGATGATTATGACACTTCGCGCAACCGATCGAGAGCCCCAAAAACGCCTGGCTCACGTTCTCTGTCATCGACTCGGCATCTTGATGCAACGCGAAGAAGTTCGTCGCACCATTCTCAAAGCTGCTGCCGCGCGCCGTCACAACTTGCCGTGCAAACTCATCCCATGGTGTATTCTCCTCCACTTGTTTGCGAATCCAACCATAAAAAGCCTTCACCGCCTCCGGCCGCAACAAGCTGCCATTCACGAGCAACACGTCTGACCATTGATACGCCCAGTAGTCGACGAACTCCGGCCGCGCGAGCAGCGAATCGATCAACCGATCACGCTTATCGGCGCCTTGATCGGCAATGAAAGCCCGCGCTTCGTCTGCCGTCGGTAGCTTCCCGATCGTATCGAGATACGCCCGACGAACAAATGTCGCATCATCCGCCAACGGCGACGGCGGCAACCGCAATAGCTGCAATTGCTTCAAATTCAACTCGTCGATGAAGTTCACTCGCGGCGACTTCGCAAACACGTCATCCGCAACCGGCTCCTTGTAGGGCGACGTAATCCGCAGATTGGCCACCTTGCTCGAATACCACACCGTCACCGCCCCGCCGCCGTGACCAATCACCTTGATGTGCCCATCGTCGTCGACCGTCGCCACCGCCTCGTTGGCCGACGCGAACTTCGCCCAAGGCGTCACATCGCGCACGCTTCCATCCGTATATTTGGCACGCACGACCACACTCTGCTCGTCGCCCGGCTTCAATGTCGCCTCCGCGGGAAACACTTCGAGTTCCACCACGAACGGATCGTCATCGCGCGGCCCGGCAGCCCCCTCGGCAATCCACTGCGAAACGATTTCATACGCCGGCGAGTCGGCCTCAAACCGCAAGCCGCCCTTATGCGGCACGGCCATCGTCGGCTTCATCAACAACAGGCTGCTGCCCGGCTCGGTCGGCTCGATCCGCCGTCCCCGCGCCCCGCGCGTGATCGACTGAAAATCGGCCACCGAATCGTAACCACGCAACGACAGCTTAAAGCCCCCTTTGCCGGCCAGCGCGCCATGACACGCGCCCATGCTGCAGCCCATCTTGGCAAGCACCGGCTGCACATCGTTGCGGAAGCTATGCGCGGCAGGCAACTCCATACCGGTCACACTAACCTTTGCGGTCGATGGTTGGCCGTCGACGGTAGCCGTGATCATCGCCTCGCCGTTTTTCACCGGGCGGACGATGCCGCTCTCATCGACGGTCGCAATCGTCGTATCGCTAGAGGCAAACTTCGCCGCCGCGGTCTTGTCGCCCGTGAGTTGCTGCTTCGCCACACTCTCGACCAGCAATTGCTGCCGCGCGTGCGGCCCTGCCAACGTCGTTTCGGCCGGTATCAACGAATACGAATCATTCGCAGCCTGCACCGATGCGCAAACGAGCACCGCACTGAAGACAGCCTCAAGTCGCAAGCGGCGGATAAAACTGAAATGATCCATGGAATCCTTAGATTTGATCCAACCAAACATATCTCACGCAGAGGTAAGAAAACCAGGAATTGGGAACACGAATCGCCGCTAATCTTCACTAATCAAATACAAAGAACTATTAGCGATGATTAGTGAAGATTAGCGTTCTTAATTTCTCTTCTCCTCCGCGCCCTCTGCGCCTCTGCGTGAAACTTCTTTCTTCTTAATGCGGCTAACAAATTGAACCGCCAAGTCGCAAAGTACGCCAAGGATGACAGAAATCAGCAGTGAATTGCTTGGCGTCCTTGGTGTTCTTGGCGGTTTCATTCATTTTGTTCGATGCTCTTATACACCAATAGAACAAACTACCTTTATTCGTTCTCGCCAGGGGCGGTTGGTGGGAGATTCGGCCTGGCGGCCGACGCTAAACGGCGTTTGTTCTTTGATCCACCGCAGAACGCAATTTGGTAAGTTGCTCTAAAACAATTCATGAATCTCCCGATGCCCGAAATCAACCAGCGGAAACGGCCGCCCCGCTGGCCCTGGCAGCGTTCGCTCCAGGTTCATCCCCAAGCTATGGAAAATCGTCGCCACCACGTCCGCCGGCTCCACCGGCCGATCGGCCGGCACCGCTCCGATCGGATCGCTCGCTCCGACGACGCGCCCGCCTTGTACGCCGCCACCCGCAAAATAACATGTAAAACACTGCGGCCAATGATCGCGCCCGCCCGCCGGGTTCACCCGCGGCGTCCGGCCAAACTCCGCCAGGTTGCACACCAGCGTCGCATCGAGCATCCCTCTTTGATCAAGATCTTCGATGAGTGCGCTGTACGCCTTGTCGTACATCGGCGCAACAATATTCTTCATACCCTCGATCGAAGTGAACGGCTTCGTGCCGTGGATATCCCACGTAATTTCGTCGAACACCGTCAGGAACGTATTGATCGTCACGAACCGCACGCCCGCCTCCACGAGCCGCCGCGCGAGCAAGCAACATTGCCCAAAGCGATTCATCCCATAGCGCTCGCGCATCGCCGGCGACTCTTTCGACAGATCGAACGCCTCCCGCGCCTCGCGGCTCGACATCAATCGAAACGCCGCGTGGAAGTTCTCATCCATCAGCTTGGCGTTTTCGCTGCCCTCGAAATCCTTCACGGTCGAATCGACCACCTGCCGCAACTTCTGCCGCCGCGACAGCCGCGCCGCATCAAACTCCAC
>CAZGMU010000089.1:11972-13352 GCA_964526975.1 uncultured Planctomycetaceae bacterium | reverse complement strand
CTGCGGGGCTCCTTTGCGCCGCCTCGACCGGTTGGATCAAGAACCATAGTCGCATCAAAGAAGACACTGTCATGGGCGTCATCTTCACAGGACTCTTTGCGCTCGGTCTGGTGATGTATTCCAAAGTGCAAACCGATATCCACCTGAACCATATCCTGTTTGGCAGCTTGCTGGGCATTGAAACGCACGATCTCGTTCAGGCGGTCGTGGCGGCGGGGATTACGCTGGTCGTCGTGTTCCTGCTACGAAAAGATTTGCTGCTTTACCTGTTCGACCCCCATCAGGCTCGCGCGGTGGGGCTCAATACCACGCGGCTGCATTACTTGCTACTGGCGTTGCTTGCCGCGACGATCGTGGCCGCGTTGCAGGCGGTCGGCGTGATCCTCACGGTGGCAATGCTGATCGCTCCCGGTTGTATCGCGTACCTCATGAGTGGTCGGTTTGATCGAATGCTGCTCATTGCGAGCGGGAGCGCGATTTTTAGTTCCGTGATGGGGACCTACATCAGCTATTTTCTGAACGGCGCGACGGGCGCTTGCATCGTGCTGACGCAGGCGGCGATTTTCGTAGCCGCGCTGCTTTTCGCGCCGAAGAATGGGTTGATTACTCGTCGCCGGGTGGCTGGGGTCGAGCACCAGCGAGCCCCCAGCCGCGTAGGTCAGGCTGTGCCTGACAAAACTGGGGCGTCGCACCTCTAGAAATGAGGTTCAGGTCAATCACTATCACACGCTATTTGTCAGGCAAAGCCTGACCTACGTCACCAGACTCCGTAGCGTCTGCAGGTTCATCTTATCGAACTTACCCTCCTTCTGCTCCTGCCCGCTGCCTTTCGGAGTTTCGAGATACATTGGCACTTTGCTGAATCGCTTGTCGCAGAGTAGTAGCCGAAACGCCTCCTTGCCGATCATGCCCTGGCCGATATGCGCGTGCCGATCGATCCGCGACCCCAATGGCTTCACGCTGTCGTTTAGATGAAAAGCCTTCACGCGCTTGATCCCGACCGTCTTATCCAACGCTTTGAACGTTGCCTGGTAATCTTTTTCCGTGCTGATGGGGTAGCCGGCGGCGAAGATGTGGCAGGTGTCGACGCAGATGCCGAGGCGATCAGGATCTTGCACGCCGTCGATCATGGCGGCGAGTTGCTCGAAGGTGCGGCCGAGGCACGAGCCCTGGCCGGCGGTGGTTTCGAGCAGGCATTTCGTCTTAATGCCGGGCGTTTGGCGATGGGTTTCATCGAGAGCCCGCACGACTGCGGCGATACCTTCTTCCTCGCTGCTCGTCGTGTGAGCGCCCGGATGCGTTACCACATAGGGAATTCCCAATCGCTCTGCCCGCAGTAACTCAATGACGAACGCATCGACCGACTTCTTCCACAGCGCG